>CBIHPZ010000150.1:0-7818 GCA_966211865.1 uncultured Aquabacterium sp. | reverse complement strand
CTGGGGCCCACCGGGGCCGCCGCGCAGACCGACTACCCCAACAAGGCCATCACCCTCGTGGTCGGCTATCCGCCCGGTGGCAGCGTGGACCTGACGGCCCGCATCATCGGCCCCGAGCTGTCGAAGCGCCTGGGCCAGCCGGTGGTCATCGAGAACCTGGGCGGCGCCGGCGGCGCCATTGCGGCGCAGAAGGTGGCCAAGGCCCCGGCCGACGGCTACACGCTGATGGTGGGCTCCAACAACGAGATGGCCATCGCCAAGCTGGTGAACCCGTCCGTCAAGTACGACGGCCAGCGCGACTTCACGCCGCTGGGCCTGATCGCCACGCAGCCCATGGTGCTGGTGGCCGCGGCCCACACCAAGGTGCGCACCATCGACGAGTTCGTCAAGCTGGTGAAGGCCGCGCCCGGCAAGTACAGCTACGGCAGCTCGGGCATCGGCACCGCGCTGCAGCTGGCGGGCGAGATGGTGAAGGAAAACGGCGGCCTCTTCATGACCCACATTCCCTACCGCGGCGTGGGCCCGCTCACCAACGACCTGATCGGCGGCCAGCTGGACTTCGGCGTCTTCGTGCTCTCCAGCGGCCTGCCGCACATCCGCGCGGGGTCCGTCACGGCGCTGGGCCTCACGGAAGCGCGCCGCGCCGGCGCCGCGCCCGAGATCATTCCCTTCGCCGAGCACCCCTCCTTCCGCAAGGTCAACATCGGCATCTGGTTCGGCTTCTTCGGCCCGGCCAAGCTGCCGCCGGCGGTGCAGGCCAAGCTGGTGCAGGCCTTCCAGGCCACCATCGCCTCGCCGGAGGTGCGCCGCAAGCTGGAAGAAGCCGGCGCGCGGCCGGCGTCGGCCGAGGGCAAGTCTGACGAGCTGCTGGCCAGCTACCTGAAGGTGGAGCAGGAGAAGTACGCCCGCATCGTCGACTTCGCGAAGATCCGCAGTGAGTGAGGCGCCGGTGAATCCAGAGCCCCTTCCGGCCTTGAAGTTCGAGCTGCCGGTGCCCGCGCTGGGCGACTGGCGCGCCGGCAACACCGGCACCGAAGGCGTGTGGCAGTTCGATGCCGGCCGGCCCGGCCGCCACCTGATGGTGGCAGCGCTGGTGCACGGCAACGAGCTGTGCGGTGCGTGGGCGCTGCTGCGTCTTTTGCGTGCTGGGCTGCGGCCGCGCCAGGGCGTGCTGACGCTGGCCTTCTGCAACCTGGCGGCCTTCGACCGCTTCGACCCGCAGCGGCCCGATGCCTCGCGCTTCGTCGACGAGGACCTGAACCGCGTGTGGGGGCCGGGCCTGGATGCGGCGGACGCGCGGCGCACCAGCGAACGCGAACGCGCACGGCAGCTGCGCCCCTTCGTCGAGCAGGCCGACTGGCTGCTGGACCTGCATTCGATGCACGAGCCCGGCGAGCCGCTGCTGCTCACCGGCCTGCAGCCGCGCAACCGCGCGCTGGCGCGCACCCTGGGCACGCCGCGCTGCGTCATCGTCGACGCCGGCCACCGCGACGGCATCCGCATGCGCGATCACGGTCGCTTCGGCGTCGTCGAGCCGTGTGGGGGCGATGGTGGCGGCGACGACGGCACGCGTTCGCTGCTGATCGAATGCGGCTACCACGGCGAACTGGCGAGCCGCGAGGTGGCCACCGACATCACCGCGCGCTTCCTGGTCGAAGGCGGTGCGCTGCGCGAGTCCGACGTGCCGCCCACCTGGTGGCGCGAAGCCCCGCCCACGCAGAGCGTGCTGCAGGTGACCGACGCGGTGGTGGCCACCACGCCCGAGCTGCGTTTTGCCGAGCCCTGGGCCAATGGCCAGCGCATCGCCCGCGCCGGCACGCTGCTGGGCTGGGACGGCGGCCAGCCCATCGTGACGCCGGCCGACGACTGCACCATCGTCATGCCCTCGCTGCGCCAGCTGCGCGTGGGCGTGACGGTGATGCGGCTGGCGCGGCCGCTGGCAGAGGGCGGGTGAAGCGCCCGCCCACGCCCGATCGCCTGCAGCCGAGGATGCCGCCGGCGACGACGCGTCTTTGGTGAGCTAGGAGCCCGCCTGCGCCGCGTCGCCGGTCGCCGCCTCGCCGCGCGGCCGCCGCGTGCCGTTGCGCCGCAGCCCGGCCGCCAGGCGCTCCACCAGCGCCGCGGCGTCGATCGGCTTGGCCGCGTGGTCGTCGAAGCCGTGCTCGATGGCCTCGTCGCGGTCGCGCACCGAGGCGAAGCCGGTCAGCGCCATCGCATACAGCCGCGGCAGCTGTTCGCGCCGCTCGCGCGCGCGCAGGGTGCGCACCAGGTCCAGCCCGGTCATGCCGGGCATGGCGATGTCGCTGACCAGCGCGTCGAAGGCCTGCGTCTCCAGCTCGGCCAGCGCGCGCGAGGCGGAGTCGACCACCGTGCAGCTGGCGCCCGCCAGTTCCAGGATGGCCGCCAGCGCCTCGCGGCCCTCGGCCTCGTCGTCCACCAGCAGCAGGCTGGTGTCCTGCAGCGCGGTGTCCAGCTCGGCGGGCGTGGTGATCAGCGCGCCGTCGCTGGGGGCGCCCAGCACCAGCGGCAGGCGCAGCACGAAGCGGGCGCCGCGGCCTTCGCCCGCGCTGTGCGCGGTCACGCCGCCGCCGTGCGCCGTCACCAGGTGCTTGACGATGGACAGGCCCAGGCCCAGGCCGCCGTACTCGCGCGTCTTGGCCAGGTCCTGCTGCGCGAAGCGGTCGAAGGCCGCGGCCAGTTGCGCGGGCGACATGCCGATGCCGTCGTCGGAGACCGACAGCTCGATCACGGTGTCGAAGCTCAGCGCCGCGACCTCGATGTGGCCACCGCGCGGCGTGAACTTGATGGCGTTCTGCAGCAGGTTGCTCACCATCTGCTGCAGGCGCCGCGGGTCGCCGTTCACCCAGCGCTCGCGGCCCAGGCCGGACTCGAGGATGGTGATGTTCTTCTGCGCCGCCACGGGTCGCAGCCCGTCCAGCACGGCGCGCACGGTGGCGCTGAAATCGCAGTGCCGCAGCTCCAGCGTCAGCCGGCCCGAGGTGATGCGCGCCACGTCCAGCAGGTCGTCGATCAGCTGAGCCTGCACCTGGCAGTTGCGGGTGATGGTGGCGATGGCGCGTTCGGCCGGGCCGCCGGGGCCGCCCGGCCCGCTTTTCTGCAGCTCCGGCGCCAGGCGTTCCAGCACCGCGGCCCAGCCGGCAATGGCGTTCAGCGGCGCGCGCAGCTCGTGCGAGACCAGGGCCAGGAAGTCGTTCTTCGCGGTGTTGGCGCGTTCGGCCTCGGCGCGCGCGGCCTGCGCGGTTTCCAGCGACTTCTTCAGCGCGTCCACGTCTTCGAGCGTCAGCACCGCGCCATTGATGCGGTGGTCGGCGGTGCGGTAGGCGCGGGCGCGGGCGACGAACCAGCGGCCGTCGCAGTCGGTGAGTTCCAGCTCGCCGGGCGTCAGGTCGCGGATGGCGCCGTCGAGCATGGCGCGCAGCGGCTCGGTGTCCAGCCGCCCGGCCAGCACGTCCAGGCCCTGGCCGATGGAGGCCGACGACAGCCCGAACATCGCCTGCGCCAGTGGCGAGGCCTGGCGCACGCACAGCTCGCGGTCCAGCAACAGCACCGGCAGCGGAATGCCTTCGATCAGGTTGGTCAGGTCGTCGTTGGCCTGCGTCAATTGGGTGTTACTGGCCTGCAGCTCCTGGTTCAGCGAGTTCAGCTCCTCGTTCGCTGATTCATGGCGCTGCTTGGCGCTTTGCAGTTCTTCATTGGCGCTTTGCAGCTCCTCGTTGGCGCTCAGCACCTCCTCGTTGGAGGTGCGCAGCTCCTCGTTCGCCGCCTCGAACTCGGCCACCACCACCCGCAGTTCGGCGCGGGCGCGCTCCAGTTCCTCGGACAGGGCCTCGATGGTGCGTTCCAGCTCATGCTCGCGCGCGGCGGCGCCGCTGCCGGGCGGGTGGCCGCCCGGCGCGGTGCCGCCGGACGCATGCTGCTGGATCGTGACCGCGAAGTAGCGGGTGCCTTCGCGCGCGGTCACCGGCAGCACTTCCAGCGTGAAGGCGCCGCCGGGCTCCAGCGTGCCGTCGCGCCGCACCACCTGGCCGGTGCGGCCGGCCTCGATCAGCGCGGTGCGCAGCGGCACCCGCCATTCGGCCCGTACCAGCCGCGTCACCGACAGCGTCGCGTCGCCGCTGGCCGGGGCCATGAAGGGCGCGGTGTCGCCGCGGAACTGCACCACGTCGCCGCTCTCGTCGACGACGAAGCCCGAGGGCACGTAGTGGGCACACAGCAGCTCGTTGACCACCGTCTGCAGCATCGGCGGCGTGGCGCCGTGGGGCTGGTGGTTGTCCGGCACGCTGGCGGTCCAGCTCGAAGCGGCCACCGCCAGCAGCCGCCCGCCGCTGCGCGGCGTCAGCGGGTTCTTGGCGTACAGGTGCGGCGTGCCGGTGTCGTGGAACAGGGATTCGTCCGACACCGATTCGGAGCGTCCCAGCAGCAGCGCGCCATCGGCCTTCAGCGCGTAGTGCAGCACGGCCAGCACGTGCGCTTGCGCTTCCTTGCGCAGGTAGATCAGCAGGTTGCGGCAGCTCACCAGGTCCATGCCCGAGAAGGGCGAGTTGGTGACCAGGCTGTGCCGGGCAAAGATGCACATCGCGCGGATGGGCTTGGCGACGACGAAGTCCTCGCCGTCGGGCACGAAGGCGCCGTCGCGGTATTCGGCGGGCACGTTGTCCAGCGCCGCGGCGCTGTAGCGCGCGCGGCGCGCGACGGCGATGGAGCGTTCGTTGATGTCGGTGCCGAAGATCTGCACCGGGCGCGACGAGCGCCGCCGCGCCAGCTCGGCGTGCAGGATGATGGCGATGGTGTAGACCTCTTCGCCGGTGGAGCAGGCGGGCACCCAGATGCGGATGGTGTCCTCGCGGCGCGACAGCAGCGTGGGCACCACCGTCTCGCGCAGGGTGCGCACGAAGTCGGGGTCGCGGAAGAAGGCGGTGACGCCGATCAGGATGTCGTCGCGCAGCGCGTTGGCCTCGGCCGGATCGTCGGCCAGCAGCTTCAGGTAGGTCGCCAGGTCGCGGCTGGGGTGCATCAGCACGCGGCGCATCAGCCGGCGCTGCAGGTTCACTTCCTTGACGTACGAGAGGTCCAGCCCGCTGGCGTTGCGGATGGCGGCCAGCGCGGCGCCCAGGTGGTCGCCTTCGTCCGGCGTGTCGGTGCGCTCCAGCGGCACCTGGAGCGCAAAGTAAGCGGCCAGCGCGGTCGGCATCTCCTCCGGCGCCAGCACCTGGTCGACCACGCCGGTGTCGATGGCGGCGCGCGGCATGCCGTCGTGCGCGGCGGTCTCGGGCCGCTGGGCCAGCACGTAGCCGCCGTCGGACTTCAGGTCGACGATGCCGGCCGCGCCGTCGTTGCCGGTGCCGGACAGGATGGCGGCCGCGCCTTTCACCTCGCCGTCCTGCGCCATCGAATTCAGGAAGGTGTCGATCGGCAGGTGCACGCCGGCCGGGCGCGGCCGCAGGCACAGGTGGCCGTCCAGCACGATGGCGCCGGCGTTGGCCGGCAGCACGTACACCCGGTCGTGCTCGATGGCGCAGCGGCGCGGGATCTGCGCCACCGGCATCGTCGTGTGTTCCTGCAGCACCTGGTCCAGGCGCGTCGGCTGCGAGGGGTCGAGGTGGGTCAGCACCACCACCATGAAGCCCGGCGTGGCGGGCAGGGCAGCGATGACACGGGTCAACGCTTCCACGCCACCGGCGGAGGCTCCGAGGGCCACCACGCGGTGGCGCGGATCGCGCGGGGGAATCTGCTCGGCTGGCGCTGACACGGGGGCATGCTCCGTTGCACCCCGCGCGTGATTGCGCGGGGCGGGGCTTCAGGAAGGCGGCTGACCCGCGTGCCCAACCCGCGGAGGCGGCAATCGGCATGCCTGCCAGCGTTGCAACCAGCCATGCCGCGGCGCTGGCGCGCCGCGCACGGGTGGGCGCCGACGATCAGGCCGGCAGGAAGCCGTCGATCGAGAGGTAGCGTTCGCCGGTGTCGTAGTTGAAGCCCAGCACCCGGGCGCCGGCCGGCAGCTGGGGCAGCTTCTGCGCGATGGCGGCCAGCGTGGCGCCGCTGGAGATGCCGACCAACAGGCCTTCCTCGCGGGCGCAGCGGCGGGCCATTTCTCGCGCGGCCTCGGCCTCGACCTGGATCACGCCATCGAGCAGCGTGGTGTGCAGGTTCTGCGGGATGAAGCCGGCGCCGATGCCCTGGATGGGGTGCGGGCTGGGCTGGCCGCCGGAGATGACCGGTGACGCGCTGGGCTCCACCGCGAAGACCTGCAGCTTCGGCCACCTGGCTTTCAGCACCTGCGCGCAGCCGGTGATGTGGCCGCCGGTGCCCACGCCGGTGATCAGCGCGTCCAGGCCCTCGGGGAAATCGGCGGCGATCTCGGCCGCGGTGGTGCGCACGTGCACCTCGATGTTGGCGGGGTTCTCGAACTGCTGCGGCATCCAGCTGTTCGGCGTCTGGGCCAGCAGCTCTTGTGCGCGGGCGATGGCGCCTTTCATGCCCTTCTCGCGCGGCGTCAGGTCGAAGGTGGCGCCGTAGGCCAGCATCAGGCGGCGGCGCTCGATGCTCATGCTGTCGGGCATCACCAGCACCAGCTTGTAGCCCTTCACCGCGGCCACCATCGCCAGGCCGATGCCGGTGTTGCCCGAGGTGGGCTCGATGATGGTGCCGCCGGGCTTCAGCGCGCCGCGCTTCTCGGCGTCTTCCACCATCGACAGCGCGATGCGGTCCTTGATCGAGCCGCCGGGGTTGGACCGTTCGCTCTTGATCCACACCTCCGCGGCACCAAACAGGCGGTTGATGCGGATGTGCGGCGTGTTGCCGATGGTGGCGAGGACGTTGGCGGCTTTCATCGGGGGCCTTTCGTGGGGTTCGTGGGGGTCGCGCGGACCGGCCGATTCTGGCGTGAAGAAGCCGGGTTCCCCATGGGAGAATCGCGCCCGTGAAGCAAGCCAGACCGCCGCTGGTGCATCACCCGAAAGGGCGCACTGGAGGAAGGTCCGGACTGCACAGGGCGGCGCAGCAGCTAACGGCTGTCCACCGCAAGGTGAGGATCAGAGCAACAGAAACGAGTCACGGCGTCCGCAAGGGCGTGCGGTGAATGAAACGGGCAATCTCTGCGCGCAGCAACACCGAATAGGCCAGCATTGAGGCGGTCCCGCGGAGCTGGCGGGTAGGTGGCACCGAGCCGGGTGGGTGACCCCCGGCCCAGATGAATGGCGGTCACGGCCGCGCGCCGCAAGGCGCGCGGCTGCACAGAATCCGGCCTATCGGCTTGCTTCACACTTTTCTTCGGACACGTCGTCTCCTGTGGATGACTCGTCCATCGGCAGCGCCGCGCCATACGGGTCGGCCTCGGGCTGGATCAGCGCGCACAGCATCCCAACGCCGGCATACAGGCCCACCAGCTGGGTCACCTCGATCAGCAGCGCCTCGTCGGCCACTTCGCGCAGCTTCGTGAACAGCGCGTCGTCCACCGCGTGCCGCTGCACCAGCGCGTCCACCAGGTCGAACAGCACGAAGGTCTGCGCCGGCCACAGCGCGGGGTCGGGCCTGGCGCTGCGCGTGTCGGCGATCTGCGCGTCGGTGAGGCCCATGCGGCGGGCGATGGTGCCGACGTGCAGCTGCCACTCGTAGTGGTTCTTCCAGGCCACGCAGGTGCGCAGCACCAGCGCCTCGCGCAGCGCCGCGGGCAGGGCGCGCCGGTCCAGCAGGCCGGTGGGGCCGAGCAGGCCGCTGTCGACCAGGTGCTTGAACAGGCCTTCGTTGCGCGCCACGGCACGGAACAGCACCGGGGGCTCGATGCCGGGTGGCAGCAGC
>CBIHPZ010000149.1:0-7845 GCA_966211865.1 uncultured Aquabacterium sp. | reverse complement strand
ACGATGATGACGTCGGCCTCGGCCAGCATCGCCGGGTCGGCGGTGTAGATGGCGTGCTTGGCCGCGTGAAGCTCTTCATCCGGCAGCTCGCGCGAGGGGTCGACGCCGCGCTTGCACGACTCGACCTTGTTGACCGCGATGTCGAAGCCGATGGTGCGCATCTGCTTGCCGAAGGCCACGACGAGCGGCAAGCCGACGTAGCCGAGGCCGATGACTGCCAGAGTGTTCATGTCCTGATCCCTCTTTCTTGATCCAAATGCTGCAAAAACCCGTGATTGTGCGCGGCGGCGATGTCAGCGCGCCGATCGCGTGGCGTCCAGCGCCCGTTCGATCGCGGCCAAATTCGCGCTGGCGAAGCGTTTCAACGCGGCCTCGGCCGGCTGGGCCGGGCTGTCCGGCGCATAAAGCACGATGGCCGCGCCGTCGTCGCCCCGGCCCAGCAGCCGGTGCCACGCGCCGAGCAGCTTGGCGCCGTGGTCGCTCGCGGTGAGCGTGCCATTCACCCAGTAGAACTGCCACGCGACCAGCCGTTCGCGCTCGGCGGCCGATGCGCTGCCGATCTGCAGCAGCGTCGTCTCGCGCACATTTAGCGCGCGGCCGTCCGGCAGCGCCACCGTCCGCTGGCGCGACTCCACCGGGTTCCAGCGCCGGTCCTTCGAGGTGACGAGCACGTTGTCCGAACTCACCAGCTTGCGGCCGGCGTCCTGGCGCCGGTAGTAGCCCAGGTACACGGCCACCGGCGCCGTCGCGTCATCGGCGACGAAGCGCGCCAGCAGCTCGGCGCTGGGGTTGCGGAAGGTCGGCTTGAAGGCCGTGCCGTCGGTGCCCGCGTCGCGCCAGTTGCCGGCCAGGCTGGAAGCCGCCAGTGCCAGGCGCGGCTCGGCCGTCGATTCGCCACGGTCGATCACGACCAGGGCCAGCTGCGGCAGCGCCGCCAGCAGGGCGGCCAACACGGCCACGTGCCAGGGCCGCCAGCCGGCCGCCGCGGCCTGCCACTGCACGGGCGAGGGCTGGGGCAGCGGCGCCGGGTCCTCCGCCCAACGCGCGCCGATCAGGAAGACGATGGTGATCACGACCCCGAAGAACACCCAGCCGTACACCAGGTGGTCGGCGCCGACGGCCAGCTGGTTGCCCGACACATGGCCCAGCATCACGATCATGTAGGCGCGCAGCCAGTTGGCGATCACCGGCACCGCCAGCGACACCAGCGCAAAGATGACGCGACGCTTGGTCGAGGTGTAGTTCAGGTAGGCGAACAGGCTGCCGACCATGAAGGAGGCCATCAGGTAGCGGACGCCGCTGCAGGCCTCCACGACCGACCAGCTGCCGCTGGGGATCATGAACTGCAGGCCCTCGCGGTACACCGGGATGCCGGACAGGCGCAGCGCGGCGACGGTGAAATCGGCGGTGCCCTGCATCAGCGGCGGGATCATGAATTCGCCGATGGGCACGGCAAAGAACAGATACGCCAGCGGGAACAGGATCACCCGCGCCACGCGCACGCCGAGCAGCAGCGGCACCGCCAGCACCAGCAGCGCCGTGGCGGCCAGCTGGGTCACCGCATTCACCGCCACCAGCTGCCCCACCAGCCAGGCCAGCGCCAGCAGGCCGAAGGGAAACAGCAACCAGGGCGACGGCCGCGGCGACTGCAGGGCCAGCGCGGCACGCTGGCGCCAGATCAGCCACAGCGCGATGGGCGGCACGACGTAGGCATGGGCGAAGGTCTCGCTGCGCGACCAGATCGCCTCCATGGCGCGGAAGCTGTCGAAGAAGGCCAGCCCGATGGCGGCCAACAGCAGCACCAAGGGCGCCAGCGCGTGGCGCCAGGCGTGGGTGCGCGGGGCGGCCGGTGGTGCCGGGGGTACCGGCACGGGGGACGCTTCTTCCATGCGGGCTTCCGTCATGCCGCGGCTCCGGCCAGCGCGTCGGCCGGCACCAGGTGCTTGTCCAGGCCGGAGAGGTGCGCCTGCCAGCTGTAGCTCTTCAGCACGCGCTCGCGGGCCGCGCGGCCAATGGTTTCGGCCGCCGCGGGGGCCTGCAACAGCGCCGCCACCTGGCGCTGGAAATCGGCGGCGTCGCCGGCACCGATCAGTTCGCGGCCGGGGTCGGCGTCGATGGCCTCCAGGCAGGCCTTGGCGCACACGACGGGGCGCGCCATCGCCATCGCCTCCAGCACCTTGTTCTGCACGCCGCGCGCCAGGCGCAGCGGCGCCACGACCAGCTTGGCGTGCTGCAGGAAGGGCCGCACGTCGGGCACCGTGCCGGTGACGTTGACCGACCCGCTGGCCAGCGCCTGCACTGCCGGTGGCGGGCTGCGGCCGACGATGTGGAAGCGAAGCTGCGGCCAGTCGCGCTTCAGGCCGGGCAGCACGTCCTGGGCGAACCAGGTCACGGCGTCGATGTTGGGCCAGTAGTCCATCGCGCCGGTGAAGACCAGCGGCCATTCGTCCGCCGCGTAGGGCGACGCGCGCTGCGGATCGGGCGCGAAGAAGCCGGCATCGACGCCGTTGCACAGCGGCTCGATGCTGTGGGCCGACTCCGGCGCCAGGCGGCGGAAGAGCTCGGTCTCCTTGTCGGTGACGAAGAAGGAGCGCTTTGCGCGCGCGGCGGCGCTGCGTTCATAGGCCAGCAGGCGCTCGCCTTCGCGGCGGTACAGCCAGGACAGCGGCCAGGGGTGGCGGCCGGCGTACTCGGCCCACTTCGCCGAATCGACGTCCACGAAATCCACCAGCAGCGGCAGGTCAGGCCGGCCTTCGGCGTACTGGACCATCGAGGAGGAGAAGACGACCACCGCGTCGATGTGCTGCGTCGCCAGCGTGCGTTCGACCCAGGCGGCGAGGCCGGCGTCGCGGTAGTAGCGCAGGGTCAGTGCCTCGCCGGTGGCCAGGCCCGCCAGGCTGGCCACGCGCGCGCGGCGCGGCGCCAGGCGCGCGGCGTGGAAGCCGGCGCACCAGGCGCGCACGGTGTCCACGTGCTGCTCGTCGTCGGGGTCGTCGATGAAGGTGCCCAGGTGCACCTGGTGGCGCTCGGCCAGGTGCCGCAGCAGGTGGTACGAGCGCACCTTGTCGCCCTTGTTGGGCGGAAAGGGCAGCCGGTGCACCAGGTACAGCAGGTTGGCCATCTGTCGATACCGCCTCAGCGCCGAAGGGCCGCTCGGGCGCCTTGACGCGCACCCTGCGAGGGCAACAAACGAAGGGAGCGGGCGGGCTGCTTCATGTCAGCCGAGGCTGCGGACGATGAACGGCCCGAGCCAGTTCGCCAGGCCGATGGGCATGCGCCGCCAGGTCTCGATCAGCAGCTTGAACTTGGCGTTGTTCGGGTTGTTCTGGGGCACGCTTTCGCGGGCGTAGAGGCAGTACTCGTAGTGCAGCGGCGTGGGCTCGAAGCCCCAGTTCTTCTTGAACGAGTAGGAGCCCGTGCCCTGCTTGCTGCGGCCGTAGTCGAAGACCTTCAGGCCTTTCGCGCAGGCGCGGCGCATCAGTTCCCAGTACTTGAAGTCGTTGCCGGCCAGGTCGCGCGCGGCGGTGTCGTCGCCCGCGTAGTAGGGCAGCACCTCGTCGCGGAAGTAGAAGCTGAGCACGCTGGAGATGGGCTTGCCCTCGGGCGTGCAGACGGTCTGCACCTCGCAGTCGTCCTTGAACTCGTCGCGCAGCGCCTGGAAGTAGCGCTTGGGCATGGCCGGCGTGCCGTGGCGGTGCACGTTGTCGGCGTAGAGCGCGAAGAAGCGGTCGACGCCGGGGTCCAGCGCGCTGGTCAGGCCGTTCTTGATGCCCTTGCGCACCATCGCGCGCTGCTTGCGCGGGATGGCCAGCATGTTGGCCTCTTCCTCCGGCAGGATCTCCTTGCGGAAGGTGACGTACAGGTCCTGCAGCGGCCAGTCTTCATGGCGGCGCTGCACGTTGCGCATTTCCAGGTGCGGCACGCGCAGCTTGCGGGCGATGGCCTGCGCTTCGGTTTCCAGCGCGGCAACGGTGGCCGCGTCCTGCGCCGCGGCACCGCCATACACCGCGAAGGGCAGCGAGGTGAGCGCCGAGCCGAACAGCCAGCTGCGCACGTGGGCCAGTGGTAACACGCCCGTGACGCGGCCACCTTCCTCGGCGAAGAGGAAGTGCGTGTCGTGGCGGAACACGTTCTCGAGGATGCGCTGCCAGCCGGCACGGTGGAAAAAGCTGGCCTCGGGCGAGGCCATGACGAATTCGTCCCAGCGGGCGGCAGCAGCCGCGTCTCGCGACGTCAGGCGATGGATCGTGGTCACAAGGAAAACTAGATGGTGACCGGCGCGACGGTCTGGGGCAGCACCGGCGGCGTGGCGCGGCGGCCGAGGAAGATGTCGTCCATCCGGCCCCACTGGAAGTCGGCCAGCAGCAGGCGCAGCTTGTCTTCCATGCGGGAGATGTTGACGTAGTGACGGAAGCGCGTCTTCGCGTCGATGCCGGGAATGCGCGGCTGGCCGGCGTCGATTTCCCAGGGGTGGAAATAGAAGATCGCCGGTTCCTGGTCGCGGGCGTTCACCTGCCGCAGCATCCAGCGCGACAGCGCATAAGGCAACAGCCGGAAATAGCCGCCGCCGGACGACGGGAAGTTGCGGCCGCCGAAGCGCAGCGTGGTGACCGGGATCTCCAGCAGCCGTTCGTTCACCCGGTAGGCGAAACGCGGCGAATCGGGCATGCCGTAGTGGTCGTGCTGGATCGGGTAGATGCTGGAGCTGTAGCGGTAGCCGGCGCGGGCCAGGGTCTCGAAGGCCCAGAGGTTGCCCGTGCCGATGGAGAAGCTGGGGGCGCGGTAACCCTTCACCTCCACCCCGCCCAGGTCCTCCAGGATCTTCTTGGCGCGGCTCACGTCCTCGAAAAAGCGGGCTTCGTCAAGGTCGCTGGCGCGCTCATGGCCGTGGCCGTGGCTGGCCAGTTCGTGGCCGCGGGCCACGATCTCGCGCACCAGCTGCGGGTAGCGCTCGGCGATCCAGCCCAAGGTGAAGAAGGTGGCCTGCGCGCGCTGCGCCGACAGCAGGTCGAGGATGCGCATCACGTTGCGCTCGACACGGCATTCGCGCGTGTCCCAGTCGCCGCGGGCGATGTAGGGCGCGAACGCGGAGACCTGGAAGTAGTCCTCCACGTCGATGGTCAGCGCATTGGTGATGGGGGTCGGGCTCACTGGAGTGCCTTCGGGCTGCGCCCTTCGGATTCGCCCTGGGGCGACCCGGCGGGCTCAGGGTGGGGTCCGGCCTGGTGAATGCGGCGGGGAATCAGTGACCGCCTGCCTTCAGCCACGGCCACAGGTCGGCCGCGATTCGCTTGGCCGCTTGACCGTCCCAGTATTCCGGCACTCGGCCGGTTTTGCCACGGCCGGCCAGGATGTCGGCCACGCCGCCGAGAATTGCTGCACGGTCGCGCCCCACCATCGTGTTGGTGCCCTGCTCCACCGTGATCGGGCGCTCGGTGTTCTCGCGCATCGTCAGGCACGGCACTCCCAGGGCGGTGGTCTCTTCCTGCAGGCCGCCGGAGTCGGTCAGCACCATCTTGGCGCCGGCCATCAGGCCCACCATCTCCAGGTAGCCCTGCGGCGGCAGGATGGCGACCGCGGCGGGGTCGAGCAGGCCGCCCAGGCCGAAACGCTCGATGTTGCTGCGGGTCCGCGGGTGCATCGCGAACACCAGCGGGAGCTGCTTGGCCACCGTGGACAGCGTTTCCAGCAGCGCGCGCAGCACCTCGGGCTCGTCGACGTTGGACGGACGGTGCATCGTCACCACGGCGTAGCCGTTCGGATGATCCAGCAGCTTGGGGTCCAGGCCGTGCGTGCGCAGCGTGTCGGCCGCGCTGCGGGCATTGGCGCGGCTGTCCAGCAGCGAATCGATCATCACGTTGCCGGTGAAGACCACGCGCTCGGCCGCCACGCCTTCGCGCAGCAGGTTGTCGGCGGCACTGCGTTCCGTGGTGTAGAGCCGGTCGGCGACCTGGTCGGTCAGCACGCGGTTGATCTCTTCCGGCATCTTGCGGTCGTAGCTGCGCAGGCCGGCTTCGACGTGCGCCACCGGCACGCCGCGCTTGACGGCCACCAGCGTGCAGGCCAGCGTGGAGTTGACGTCGCCCACCACCAGCACGCAGCTGGGCTTGTGCTCGTCGATCACCGGCTCGAAGCGCTTCATCACCTCGGCGGTCTGCACCGCGTGGCTGCCGGAGCCCACCTCGAGGTTGATGTCCGGCGTGGGCAGGCCCAGGTCGACGAAGAGCTGGTGGCTCATGCCGTGGTCGTAGTGCTGACCGGTGTGCACCAGCAGCGCGGGAATCGGCGGCTGGTGTGCGGCCAGGGCGCGCAGGATGGGCGCCATCTTCATGAAGTTGGGACGTGCGCCGACGACGCAGATCACCGGGCCCAAGGTGCCCGAAGCGGTGGAATCGGTAGAGGTCATGGTTTCTTAGTATCGTCGCCGGCCGGGCGCGCCACGGCACCCACCAGCTGCTGGAGCAGCTGCAGGATCTGCAGGTTGGTGCGCTCCAGCCTCAGCAATCCACGTTCCAGGCGCTGCAGCTGGTCGCCGCGCTGCTCGGCGGTCAGGCTGGCGAGCTGCCGCGTCATCGCGCCAGCGGCCTCGGCGTCGAGCTTGAGCTGCGACAGGTCGAGATCCAGTTCGACCACGTCGGTCCCCGCCGCCCCCACCGCGCCCGGCACCGGCCGCACCGGCGCCGACTGCGAGACCGGAATGGCCGATTCCTGCGCCATGTCGCGCATCACTTCTTCGACGTCGGCCTTTGACAGGTGCGTCTTGCCGGCCAGGAAGCCCAGCAGCAGCAGGCGGTCGCAGACCGAGTTGATGCGGCGCGGAATGCCGGCGCTGGCCTTGAAGATGGCCTCGAAGGCATCGGTGTCGAAGCTGGGCTTGCCGGTGGAGCCGGCGCACTTCAGGCGGTGCTCGATGTAGTGCTGCGTCTCGTCGATGTCCAGCGGCCCGATGTGGCAGGTGGCCGCCACGCGCTGGCGGAACTGCTCCATTTCCGGCCGCTGCAGGATTTCCCGGAACTCGGGCTGGCCGACCAGGAAGCTTTGCATCAGCGCCTGGTTGCCGAACTGGAAGTTCGACAGCATGCGCAGCTCTTCCACCGCGCGCGGCGTCAGGTTCTGCGCCTCGTCGACGATCAGCAGGCAGCGCTTGCCCTTGCTGGTCTGGCTGATCAGGAAGGCCTCGAGCGTGATCAGCAGCTCGGACTTGGGCACGTCCTTGACGCGGAAGCCAAAGGCGGCACCCACCATGCGCAGCGTGTCTTCCGCACCCAGTTGCGTGGTGACCAGGTGGCCGACGATGACGTTGGTGCCGTGCAGCCCGTCGATCAGCGCGCGCAGCAGCGTGGTCTTGCCGGCACCGATCTCGCCGGTGATGACGATGAAGCCCTCGTTGCGCGACACGCCGTAGTCCAGGTAGGCCTTGGCGCGCCGGTGCTGCTTGCTACCGAAGTAGAAGCTGGGATCGGGGTTGAGCTGGAAGGGCTTGTTGGCGAGCCCGTAGAAAGCTTCGTACATACGGGCTCAGAAGCGCACGCCGAGCGTGGCGAAGATGGAGTTTTCGGTGTAAGGGGTGGTCGGGCTGTCGAATTCGGCGCGCCGCGCGCCGAAGGCCACGGTGGCCCGGTTCCCCAACCGGCCGGCCCAGTTCAGGCTGAGGGAGCGCAGTTCGTTGCGCTGCTCCGCCGTCGAGCCTTCCGTACGCTGCTGAAGGAGCAGCAGGTTCAGGCTGTCGGTGGGGTTCAGCTGGTAGCCGAAGGTGGCGCTGAAGGCCTGCTGCTTCACGCGGTCCGCCACGCTGAGGTCATCGCGCGGCACCGCCACCTCGTCGAGCCGGCGGGTCTCGGTACG
>CBIHPZ010000148.1:0-7890 GCA_966211865.1 uncultured Aquabacterium sp. | reverse complement strand
GGCAAGCCCAGGTCGCCTGCCACCTGGCGTACGAAGCTGGCTTTCTTGGCCACCGCATCCACGCAGGTGATCGACCAATCGGCCTGCATGATCGCGAGCACCACGCCCGGCAAGCCACCGCCGCTGCCGACATCCAGGATGCGCAGCGGCTCCCCTTGCGCATGGCGCCGCAGCGCCGGCAGGACGGCAAGGCAGTCGAGCAGGTGGTGCGTCAGCATCTCCGCCGGATCGCGCAGTGCGCTGAGGTTGTAGACCTTGTTCCAGCGCTGCATGAGCGCCAGGTAGCCCAGCAGGCGGTCGGCCGCAGCTGCCTCCAGTGGCACACCCAGCTGCGACGCGGCGCTGAGCAGTTCATCCCGCAAGGCGGCGACCGCCGGCGAATCCACGCCGCTCATTCAACCGCCCCTCGCCTGCCCGATGAGGGACGAGCACTGCTCCGCAACACCCTGCAGATCCTCATGCCGCGTCCCGCGCATCGTCGCGCCGCGGCGCAGCGAAGCCGGCAAAGCGGCCGCGCTTCAGGTGCACCAGCAGCAGCGAAATCGCCGCCGGCGTGATGCCGGAGATGCGCGAGGCCTGGCCGAGGGTCTCCGGCCGGTGGCGGCTCAGCTTCTGCCGCACCTCGAAACTCAGGGCCGTGACCTGGCTGTAGTCCAACTCGTCCGGCAAGCGCAGGTGCTCCAGGTGTGCGGCTCGTTCGACTTCCTCGGTTTGCTTACCGATGTAGCCCGCGTACTTGGTCGCGATTTCCACCTGCTCCACGACAGCGTCCGCGAGCTCGGTGCCCAGTTCCTGGCGCAAGGTTTCACGTGAAACAACCGGCGCTTCCGGGCGAGCGATGCGGCCCGCCTCCGCCACCGCGTCATAGCCCACGCCCGGCCGCCGCAGCAGGTCCACCAGGCTGTACTCCCGCTCGATCGCCTTCCCCAGCAGGCGCTCGGCGTCCGCCGCCGCCAGGATGCCGGGGTGCACCCAGGTGCTCTTCAGCCGCTCCTGCTCGCGCGCCACGGCGTCCTGCTTGCGGCTGAAGGCGGCCCAGCGCGCATCGTCGACCAAGCCCAATTCGCGGCCCAGCGTCGTGAGCCGGGCATCCGCGTTGTCCTCACGCAGCTGCAGGCGGTATTCAGCCCGGCTGGTGAACATGCGGTACGGCTCGCTGACGCCCTTGGTGACCAAGTCATCCACCAGCACGCCCAGGTAGGCCTGGTCGCGCCGCAGCTGCAGCGCCGGCCGCCCTTGCGCCTGCAGCGCCGCGTTGGCGCCGGCAAACAGTCCCTGCGCCGCCGCTTCTTCGTAGCCCGTGGTGCCGTTGATCTGCCCGGCGAAGAACAGGCCGCCGATGGCGCGCGTCTCGAACGTGGACTTCAGTTCGCGGGGATCGAAGTAGTCGTACTCGATGGCGTAGCCGGGCCGCAGGATGTGGGCGTTCTCCAGGCCAGGCATCGACTGCACCGCCGCCAGCTGGATGTCGAAGGGCAGCGAGGTGGAGATGCCGTTCGGGTAGAACTCGTTCGTCGTCAGCCCTTCCGGCTCCAGGAAGATCTGGTGCGAGTCCTTGTCCGCGAAGCGGTTGATCTTGTCCTCGATGCTCGGGCAGTAGCGCGGGCCCACCCCCTCGATCACGCCGGTGAACATCGGGCTGCGGTCGAAACCCGAGCGGATGATCTCGTGCGTCCGGGCGTTCGTGTGCGTGATCCAGCACGGCACCTGGCGCGGGTGCTGCGCCGCGTCGCCGAGGAAGCTGAACACCGGCACGGGGTCGAGATCGCCCGGCTGCTCGGTGAGGCGGCTGAAGTCGATGCTGCGGCCGTCGATGCGCGGCGGCGTGCCGGTCTTCAGGCGCCCCTGGGGCAGCTTCAGCTCCTTCAGGCGCGACGACAGCGTCACCGCCGGAGGATCTCCCGCGCGGCCCGCCGCATGGTTCTGCAGACCCACGTGGATGCGGCCGTCCAGGAAGGTGCCGGCCGTCAGCACCACCGTCTTCGCGCGGAAGCGGATGCCCACCTGGGTGACCGCGCCGACCACCCGGTCCTGCGCGCCATCGGACTCGACGATCAGGTCATCGACCGCCTGCTGGAACAGCCACAGGTTCGGCTGGTTCTCCAGGCGGCGCCGAATGGCCGCCTTGTAGAGGATGCGGTCGGCCTGCGCGCGCGTGGCCCGCACCGCCGGCCCCTTGGACGAATTGAGGATGCGGAACTGGATGCCCGCCTCGTCCGTCGCCGCCGCCATGGCTCCGCCCAGCGCATCGACCTCCTTCACCAGGTGGCCCTTGCCGATGCCGCCGATGGACGGGTTGCAGCTCATCTGCCCCAGCGTCTCGATGTTGTGGGTGAGCAGCAGGGTCGCGCAGCCCATGCGCGCGGCCGCGAGAGCGGCTTCCGTGCCGGCATGGCCGCCGCCGACGACGATGACATCAAAACTCTGGGGGTGCAGCACGGTGGAACCGGCGCGGGCGCGCCGCCGCTTGAGGGAAAGCGCGAATTGTAGGAAGGCGTGACTTTCCCGGGGGCGGGCTGTGGCTCTGGGGCGCGACGCTGGTCACGCCACCCCTATGATCCCGGCGATGGACTGCCGCCCCCGCTGCGCGGCCTGCTGCATCGCCCCGTCGATCAGCTCGCCGATTCCCGGCATGCCGCAGGGCAAGCCGGCGGGCGTGGCCTGCGTGCAACTCGATGACGAGCGGCGCTGCCGCCTGTTCGGCGATCCACGGCGGCCGGCGGTGTGTGCGTCGCTGCTGCCCTCGGGCACGATGTGCCGCGATTCGGCTTGGGCAGCTTTGCGCTGGCTGAGCCGGCTGGAACGCTCGACGCGTCCCGACGCGCCGGCGTCGCCTGACCGCTGACGGGCATTCCCTCGCCCGGCACACGCTGCGCCTGTGTCGTCACGCTGGGCACGGCCCGCCAAGGCCGCCCGCGTGCATGTATCCCTGAGCTGTCGTGAAAAGAAGGGCCTGGACGAGCCAGGCCGGCGCCGCGCCGTCAGAGAGGGGATGTCAGCGGGCTAAAACCTACCAGCCACCCTTTGGAGACCAACCACCCTTGGGCGACCAGCCGCCCTTCGGCGATTGAGAAACGATCTCGGTGCAAGCAGCGGTCGTGTGCATGGTGGCGCTCTCGGGTTGGTCGAACACCCGACTCGTCGGGGCTGGATGTCATTCCAGCCCCTTCGCCACTCATGAACAATCTGTCAAGTCTGACAGGTGACTGTCAGTGAATCAGTCCCAGCCGCAGGGCCTTCAGCACCGCCAGGTGCTTGTTGGGGCAATCGAGCTTGCGCATCGCATTGCCGATGTGGAGCACCGCCGTCCGTTCGGTGATGCTCAGGATCTTCCCCACCTCCCAGGCGGTCTTGCCTTCCATGGTCCAGCGCAGGACTTCCACCTCGCGCGGGGTCAGGCCGGGGCGGTCCGGTTGCAGCGGCCGCGGCACCAGAACACGCATCGCAGCGTCCAGCGCGTAGACCGTGAACAGCTGAATGTCCGACACCAGCCGTTGCACTTCTCTCGGGTCGTCGGGCAGCGGACTGTGGCGATCCACGCCCAGCATGAAGTGGTGCCGATCCGGCAGGTGAAGTGCTAACGCAATGCCGTTGCGGTAGCCGAACACCTCCTGCTCTTCCCACAGGTCGTCCGCGTCCTTCAGCGAATAGGTGCTGCGGGTCCAGACGATGGGTGCGCTTTCTTCCTTGCAGTGCCGCATCACCGGGTCGCGCTGCTGCGCGCCGGCACTGTGGAAGGTCGTCTTGTAGCCCGCCGGCGTGTTGTCGACGACGATGAACTCGCTGTTGCCGGGCGCGTGGTCCACGACCGTCATCGCGGTCACCGTGTCGAAGCCCAGCCGCTGCGCGGTGCGCACCACCTCTTCCCGGAACTCCTCTCGGGTTCGGGACTGCAGCAGCGACGAATAGCTGGCGGGCAGCATGCGTGACGTATCGGGCAGTGCGGGCCCTGGCCGGGGTGCCCCTGAAAGGATTGACAGATTCCCAGGCCAGGACGGTTTGGCGAAAACTGCGTGCGCCTCAACAACAGGGAGCTTGCCATGTCAGCCACACCCTACCTGCCGACCTGGAGCTTGCACACGTTGCAGCCGATATTCTGGCAGGTCGACCGCATTCCCTTGCTGCACCTGCGGCACTTGGGCACGCATGTGGCCCAGCCCGCGAAAGACTGCACGCGCGGCCGCACCGTGTGGGCGGACCAGTCGCAAGGCGGCGACGTCGCGTTGTCGTGGGACTGGACCTTCACCTGCGACCGCGGCGCCAGCATGGACGACCCGTTCGGCCTGGTGACCAACCTGCGTTTCGTCGACGCCAACCGCGAGGTGCTGACCGCCGTGCACGCCGCGCCGCACCTCACCTCCATCGTCCACAGCCTGCCGTGGGAGGACGAAGTCTGGCGGCTGGTGGACAGCCGCCAGCTCACCGCCGCCTGAACCGGAACCGGCCCGCGCGCAGGGGCGGTAGCCCGGCCGGCCTGCCGTTCAGCGCAGGGCCGCCCCCCGCAGCTGCCGCGCCACGAAGGCCACGCACAGCAGCGTGCCGAGCGCGGCCACGCCCAGCGGCGCCAGCAGGTCGGGCGCCAGGATCTGCTCGCCCTTCAGCACGCGGCCCATCAGCGTCACCTGCGCCAGCGCCGGCACCCACAGGTGCCAGGCCTTCTCGCCTTCCTGGCCGAACAGGCTCACCAGCGGCAGCAGCGACGCGGCGAGCATCACCACCGAGTTGTTGGCCTGCGCCTCCTTGAAGCTGCGGCAGCGGATGGCCACCGCCATCAGCAGCGCCGACATCAGCGCGGCCAGCGGCAGCAGCAGCGCCAGGAACAGCGCCGCCTCGCGCGGGCCGAACTGGAACATCGTGGCCAGCGTCTCGCTGCGCAGCAGCCATTGCGCCGGCAGGAAGCTGAAGCACGACAGCACCGCGATCAGCATCGCCACGGCCGACACGGCCGCCCACTTGCCCAGCACCAGCGCGCCCCGCGGCGTGGGGTTCATCAGCAGCGGCTCCAGCGAGCCGCGTTCCCGCTCGCCGGCGGTGGTGTCCAGCGCCGCGTTCATCGCGCCGTAGAGCATCGCCATCAGCACCGCCAGGGGCAGGGTCGCCATCACCTGCGCCGCCCGGGCGCGCGGCTCGGCCAGGTCGCGCGATTCCGTCTGCAGCGGCTGCAGCAGGGCCGGGGCGATGCCGCGCCAGGCCAGGCGCAGCTGCACCTGCTCGCGAGAAAACCCGCCTAGCACCTGATTGACGCGTCCCAGGCCGGCCGCCGCCCGGGTGTTGGCGCTGGCCCAGACGATCTCGACCACCGGCGGCACGCCGCGCACCAAATCGTCCTCGAAGCCCGGCTTGACGATGACCACCGGGTCGCCGAAGGCGCGGCTGACCAGCGAACGCTCGTAGTCCGAAGGCGGCACCTTGACCTGGAACGATTGCCGCTCCAGGTAGTTGCGCAGCGTGGGGGCGTGCTCGATGCCGATCACGTAGACCTCGCGCGCCTCGGCGCGCTCCTCGAAGCCCGCGATCAGGAACGACAGCGCCACCAGCAGCAGCGGCCCCATGGCCACCGACGACAGCAGCACGGTCAGCAGCGTGCGCCGGTCGCGCAGCGCGTCGACCAGCTCTTTCAGGAACACGATCCACGCTGCATTCACGGCCGCGCTCTTTCAACGTTATCGGCAGTCGCGCCTGCGGCGACACCGGGGCCGAAGGCCAGCTCGACGAAGCAGGCCTCGAAGTCGTCGTGGCCGGTGCGCGCCAGCAGCTCGGGCACGGTGCCCTCGGCCACCGTGCGGCCGTGCGCGACCACCACCACCTGGTCGCACAGGCGCTCCACCTCCTGCATGATGTGCGTGGAGAACACGATGCACTTGCGCTCGACGTCACGCAGGCGCCGCAGCGCCTCGCGCAGGCTGCGCGTGGCCAGCACGTCCAGGCCGTTGGTGGGCTCGTCCAGGATGATGTGCGAGGGGTCGTGCACCAGCGCGCGGGCCAGCGCGGTCTTCATGCGCTCGCCCTGGCTGAAGCCATCGGTGCGGCGGTCGAGCAGCGGGCGCATCTCCAGCATGTCGGCCAGCTGTTCGGCGCGGGCCGATGCCGCGTCGCGCGCCAGGCCATGCAGCCGGCCGTAGTAGACGATGTTCTCGCGCGCCGTCAGCCGCGGGTAGACGCCGCGCGCGTCCGACAGCACGCCCATGCGCGCCAGCGCCTGCTGCGGCGCCCGCGCCACGTCGATGCCATCCACCGTGATGCGCCCGGCGTCGGGCGGCAGCAGCGCGGCCAGCATGCGCAGCGTGGTGGTCTTGCCGGCGCCGTTCGGCCCCAGCAGGCCGGTGATGCAGGCGTCCGCGGCGCGGAAGCCCAGGTCCTGCACCGCCTGCACCACCTTCTGCCCGCGGCCGCGGCCTTGAGTGAAGCGCTTGCTCAGGCCCTGCACCTCGATCATCGGGCGCCCTCCACCGCCGACGCCGGCGCGATGGGCACGAACGCCGGCGGCCGCGGCACGGCGGCGGCGCAGGCGGTGTCCACCTTCAGCGCCGCGTCGTCGTTCGCCTCGGAGATGAAGCGCATCGCCGCGTCGCGCAGGCAGGCCAGCGACAGCACGCCATGCCCGGCTTCGGCCACGACCACGTGCTTCGCCTTGGCGCCCAGCGCGGCGGCCACGCGCGCGCCATGCCGGGCCGGCGTGGCCGGGTCGGCGCCTCCGGACAGCACCAGCGTGGCCGACGGCGCCGGGCCCAGGCGGTAGAACCCGGCCGGCAGCGTGCCGCGTGGCCAGTCGGCACAAACGCGCCGGTACAACGCGGCGTTCACGGCGCCGAAGTCCGCCGCGGCGGACGGGGCCTCGGCCGGCGGCAGCCGCGGCAGGTCTTCGGCACAGATCACGGAGAAGTGCATGCCGCTGGCGATGCCGCCTCCTCCGCCGCCACCCCCCAGCGCCTGCGCGAGTCCTATCAACGGATCGACGCGGCCAGCGGCAGCGGCCTCGATGGCCGCCGGCAGGCCCGCCGCCAGCGCCGGCACGTAGAGCGGCCCGCGCACCAGGCCCAGCAGCGTGGTGCGGTCCAGCCGCAGCTGCTCGACCTGGCCGGTCATCGGGTGCTGGACGCGTACTTCACGCGGCAGCGATGCCAGCAGGCCCTGCCACTGCGCACGCAGCGCCGGGTGCCGCGCGCGGCAGGCGCCGTCCTTCTCGCAAGCGGCGAACAGCGCCTCCAGCGCCGCCTGGTTGTCGGTGGACGACGAGGCCGGCAGCCCCATGTCCGGCGGCGCCACGCCGTCGATGACCGCGCGCCGCACGCGCTGCGGGAACTGGCGCTGGTACTCCAGCACGGCCCGCGTACCGTAGGAAAAGCCGATGGCGTTGACCTGGGCTGCGCCCAGCGCCTCGCGCACGGCGTCCACGTCGGCCATCGCGATCGGGGTGGTGTACTGGCGCAGGTCGCCGTGCGGCAGCTTCTGCAATGCGGCGCGGCAGGCGGCCAGGCGCTCGAGCTGGCGGGCCTGGTCCAGTTGCAGCGCCAGCGGCCGCGGCGGCTGGCGCTCGGCATCGTCCGGGCAGGTCAGCGGCGCGCTGTCGCCGGTGCCACGCTGGTCGATGAAGACCAGGTCGCGCCGGTTGTTCAGCCGCGCGAACTGCTGCGACAAGGGACCGGCCAGCGCCACCGCGCTCTGCCCCGGGCCGCCGGCGAAGAAGAACACCGGGTCCGCCGTCTTGCGCTGTGCCAGCGCCGGCAGCACCGCGAAATGCACCTGGATCTGCGGCCCCTGGGGCTGCGCCGGGTCCAGCGCACGCGTGACGCTGCCGCAGCGCGCCTCGTGGTCGACGCCTTTCAGGCGGCAGGGTTTCAGCGGCAGGGTCTGGGCCGCTGCGGCGCCGGCGCCAAGTCCCAGGCCCAG
>CBIHPZ010000147.1:0-7918 GCA_966211865.1 uncultured Aquabacterium sp. | reverse complement strand
CCGGGGTCCAGCATCCAGTTGCAGATGTCGTGCTGCACGCGGTTGGCGCAGGGGGTGAACAGCTGGTCGCCGGCGCCGGCGCACGCGTCGCCGACCCGGCGCCAGCGGGGCCTGCCGGCCCCGGGAGCGGGCACCGC
This sequence comes from uncultured Aquabacterium sp., assembly GCA_966211865.1. GTDB lineage: Bacteria > Pseudomonadota > Gammaproteobacteria > Burkholderiales > Burkholderiaceae_C > Pseudaquabacterium. The sequence goes on along the minus strand of CBIHPZ010000147.1, from coordinate 7,781 downwards.
CGCGGGTGGCGTGCCGTCAGCGGGAGGCTGCCCCGTGGTGGCATCAGCAGCCGGGGCCGGCTCGGCTTCCTCGAAGGCGCCCATGCAGCGCTCGCCGGGCAGGTAGCCCAGCAGCGCGTCGCAGCCAACGCAGCGGACGTTTTCGAAGAACACGGCGTGGCCGCAGCGGCCACAGCGGAACGGGATCATCGGGGCGGCAGCGCGCGGCAATCAGCGGCTGGCAGGCGCGGCCGCCGGCCAGGCCAGTTCGTCCACCGCCGCCCGGGCCACGGCCACGGTGCCCACTTCCACGGCCGCGGCATGCGGCGGTTGCAGGCCGGCAGCGGCCATGGCCCCCGCCGCGATCACGGCATAGGCCACGCCATGCAGGCGGCGCAGCCCGCGGCCCAGGCGGTGCCAGGTCGTGTCGCTGTGCTTCGGGACGGGCGGAAGGCGGTTCATTGTTCGCTCCCAGGTGTCTTTGACGCAGGTCTTCAGCGCGGCCGCGCGCCGAGCGCGCCGCAATGGTCCAGCAGGTCTTCCAGTTCGGCGGATTTGTCGAACACCCGCTCGGCCCCCAGCGCCAGGCAGCGGCGGCGGATGTCCGGGGTGGCGTAGTTGCTCAGCACCACCGGGTGGGCCTCGGGCATCAGTTCATGCACCCGCCCCAGCACGCCGAAGCCGCTGCCGTGCTTCAGGAACAGGTCGATGATGACCAGGTCGCAGGGCTGGTGGGCGGATTGCAGCCAGCGCAGCGCGCCGGGTTCATCCTCGGCGGTGCCGATCACCTCCACCGTCAGCATTTCCTCCAGCGTGGCGATCAGGTTCTGCCGGATCACCGCGTTGTCTTCCACCAGGAAGCAGCGCAGCGGCTCGCCGGCCCGGGTCGCCGCGCGCCCCGCGGGCTGCTGCGCTGCGTGGCGCCGCGGCGGCGTGTCGAGGGTGGCGGCGAGGGGCGTCATAAGCGGTGCTCTTGGTGGTGGCTCGCGTGGGGGGTCGGGCGGCTGGCGTCTGAAAGGTGCGGGGGAAAGGAATTTCTCGTGTGGGGTCCATCGTGCCGCAAGCGGGGTGTCCCCACCATCGGCGGGGGACGAGCCGGCGTGTGGGCCGGTTCCTACGGCAGGGGCGATGGCACGGGGCCCGTGCGGAAGGCCCGGGCACGGCCTGACCCACCGTGCACGGCCGTGGGGCGGGCCGGCGTCACAACGCGCCAAAGCCGTGCCGCCCTGGGGCAGGTCGGCACGGCTTCGGGACGTTGGCAGCGCACATGGCACCGCCGTGGCGCGGCAGCGCTGACGCCGCGGGTGCGCGTCAGCTTTCGAGCAGGTCCGCCATTTCGTCGGCGTGCTCTTCTTCGTCGTTCAGCACTTCCTCCAGCAGGCGGCGCGTGGTGGGGTCCTTGTCGCCGATCAGCTGGATCATCTGGCGGTAGGTTTCCACGGCCACCCGCTCGGCCACCAGGTTGGCGCGCACCATGGCCTTCAGGTCGCGCGATTCGTCGTAGTCGGCATGGCTGCGTTCCAGCAGCGTGGAGGGCGTGAAGTCCGGCTCGCCACCCAGCTGCACGATGCGCTCGGCGATGCGGTCGGCGTGGGCCGCTTCTTCATTGGCATGCACCATGAATTCATCGGCCACCGCCGGCGACGAGAGGCCGCGCGCGGTGAAGTGGTGGCGCTTGTAGCGCAGCACGCACACCAGCTCGGTGGCCAGCGCGGCGTTCAGCAGCCGCACGATCTCGTCGCGCCAGGGGCCGTAGCTGGGCGTCACGGCGCCCTCGTCCAGGTCCTGGTTGCGGGCGCGTTCGATGGCCTCCTCGTCCAGCGCCAGGCGCGGTGCGGACGGGTCTTGCGGGGCGTTGTTGGAATCTCGGGTGCGGGTGAGCATGGCGGGTCCTCGTGAAGGGTCTCGGGAACTCTAGGCAGGGCCGCGCGCCGGCTGCATCGGCGGCCGTCACCTGGGGTTGTAGGAAGGCGCCTCGTTCGGCGAGCCGGTCCAGCCGGCCGGGGCGGCGCCGTCCAGGGAACGCCTGTTGGGCTCGGCGCCGCCGGCCACCCCCGGCACGGGCAGCGGGCCGGGCGCGGGCGGCGCATCAGCGGCGGTGACGGGCACCTCGGGCGTCTCGTCGCGGGCCAGCAGGTGGTCCAGGGTGGCTTCGAAGCCATCCACCTGCTGGTCGGCGCCCAGCTCGGCGGCGGGCAGGGGCACGCTGTCGGCCGGGCCCGCCCAGGTGGAGATCAGCAGCTGCACGCCGGGCCGTTCGCGGCGCAGGCGCCGGCACACATAACGTGCAACGACAGCGGGGGGCGGCTGCACGCTCACCAGCACCACCAGGCGGGTGCCGTCCAGCGCCAGCCCGGTGATCTGCTCGGCGCTGATGCGCGCCGGCGGCAGGGCCTGCGCCGGCTGGCCATCGGCGGCCAGGGCATGCGCCAGCATCTGCGCCGCCAGCCCATCCGCATCGCTGCGCAGGCCGATGCACAGCAGCGGCTCGCCGGTGCCGGGCGCCGGCGGCACGGCGGCACGCAGGTCGCGCAGCAGCGCCGCCAGGCCGCGCTGCACGCGGCGGCGGTGCTCGGGCGCGCTGCGCGCCTGTTCACGCACCGCCAGCGCCAGCGCGGGCAGCGCGGTGTCGGCATAGAAGCGGCGCAGCGATTCCTGCTGCACCTCCGCTTCGGCCTGCTCGATGGCTTCCTCCACGTTGCCCGCCAGCAGGCGCTGGTAGAGCCGCGTGGGCGCGTCGAACACGGGGTCGGCGCCCAGCAGCACGTCCAGGAAGCGCAGTGGCGGCAGGTGGCGGCCCATGGTCACCAGGCACACGGTCAGCGGCGTGGCCAGCACCAAGCCCGCCGGGCCCCACAGCACGGTCCAGAAGGTGGCCGACACCAGGATGGCCAGCGGCCCCAGGCCGGTGCTGTTGCCGTACAGCAGCGGCTCGGCCAGGTTGTTGCTGATGGTCTCCAGCGTCAGCACCAGGCCGGCGGTCCACAGGAACATGTCCCAGCCGGGGTCCACCGCGAAGGCCAGGGTCAGCGGGAACACCGCGCCGATGATGGAGCCCACGTACGGCAGGAAGCGCAGCGTGATGGACAGCAGGCCCCACAGCGGCGCGCCGGGCACGCCGATGACCCACAGCGCGATGGCGAAGGGCACGCCGTACAGGACATTGACCAGCAGCTGCATGGTCAGGTAGCGGCTGACGCGCTGCGCGGCCTCGTTCATCGCGTCCGTCGTCTGGTGCAGGTGGCCGCCGACCAGGCGCAGGGCCCGGTCGCGCAGGTCGCTGCGGCCGAGCAGGATGAAGATCAGGAACACCAGCACCAGGCCGGCGGTGCCCACCGGCTTCACCAGCGGGCCCACCAGGTCCAGCAGGGCCTGCAGCGGCGACACGGGCGTGGGCTCCACCACCACGTGCGCCGGCGTGCCGCTGGTCTTGGCCGGCGCCAGCGCGCGGCGGGCGGCGTCCACCTCGCCTTCCACCACGGTGATCATGCGCGACGCATCGCCGAACGGCCGCCGCGCCACGATGGTCTGGCGCAAGGTGCGCAGCTTCTTCTGGATGGTGGACTGGTAGGTCGGCAGGTCGTGGCTCAGCTGCACGATCTGCGAGCCGACGAAGAGCGTGGTGCAGGCCAGCACGCCGGCCGTGAACAGCATCACCACCGTAACGGCCAATGCACGCGGCCAGCGCCAGCGCGTGAGCCGGTTCACCAGCGGGTCCAGCACGAAGCCCAGCAGGGCGGCCAGGGTCAGGGGCACCAGGATGTCGGCGCCGAAGTAGAGCCCGGCCACCACCAGCGCGGCGCACACCAGCGTGAGGCTGGTGGCCAGCATGCGCGGCAGGTGCGGCGCCGGGCCTTCGGGCTCGTCCTCGGTGGACGCGTCCAGCAGTTCGGCCTCGGCCGGTGGGCGGTCGAGGCCGCGGTTCATGCAGGGCCGCGTCTTTCAGGCGTCAGGCGCGCAGCACCCGCGCGCCGGCGCGCGCGGGCAGGGCCTGCACCACGCAGGTGGGCCCGCGCAGGCCCGCGACGGCGCCGGACCACGCGCCGACGGCCTCGATCACCAGCGGGGCGGAGGCCATCTCCTGCCGCTCGGCGGCTGCCGGCAGGCTGCGCTGCTCGGTGTAGACGCGCTGCGGCGCCAGGCCCAGCTGCACCAGGTGCTCGCGCACGGCCTCGGCACGCTGCCGGCTCATGGTGCGCCAGGCCTCGGCGGCCACGCCGTCGGGCTGCGGCACGCTGATGACCACCACCTCGATGTCGCTGCGGTCCAGCGCCTGGGCGAAGCGCGCCAGGCGCACCTGGCCGCTGGGCGTCAGCGTGGTGCCGCCGCGGGCGAACAGCGCATCCACGTCGAAGGCCGCGCTGCGCGCCGCGGCGTCGGTGGCCGGGCAGCGGTCGGCCGCCAGGGCCGGCTGCGCGACGGCCCCGGCCAGCGCGAGCAGCGCAGCCATGCCGAAGCGGGTGCAGTGTCGGGCGGGTCGGGACATCGTCTTCATGGCAGGCTCCCTGGTGGTGGCTGCAGGTGGATCAGGTGGACGTCAACCGCCGCGCGCGCCGGCGGCAGCCACGCCCGCGGGCGCCCGTGGACGCACCGGTTGGTCGTTATCGGAGATGTACACCTCCACGCGGCGGTTCAGCGCGCGGTTGGTGTCGCTGGTGTTGGCGGCCACGGGGTAGGACTTGCCGTAGCCCACCGCCGTGACGCGCGGCGAGGGCACGCCCATGGCGGCCAGCGCGTTGGCCACCGCTTCGGCGCGGCGGCGCGAGAGGTTCTCGTTGTAGGCCACCGAGCCGATGTCGTCGGTGTGGCCTTCGATCAGCACCTGGCGGTCCGGGTGCTTCTTCAGGAACTCGGCCAGCTTGCGCAGCTCGCCCTGGGCCGTGGTCTTGATCTCGGCCCGGTTGAACTCGAACAGCACGTCGCCCAGCGTGACCAGGGCGCCGCGGTCGGTCGGCCGGGCCTGCAGGTCCATCAGCTGCTGCTGCAGCTGCGCGGCCTGGGCCTGCGCGTCGGCGGCACTGGCCTGGGCGGCGGCGGCGTTGGCCTGCGCGGCCGCGGCATCCGCGTTGGCGGCGGCGGCGCGCTGCTCGGCCGTCATGGCGCGGGCGGTGGCCACGGCGGCACGGCCTTCGGCGGCATTGGCACGGGCCTGGGCGCGGGCCGCTTCGGCGGCGCGCATGTCGGCCCGGGCGCGCTCGCGGTCGGCCTCGGCGGTCTTGATGGCTTCTTCGTCGCTCTTGGCGCGCGCCAGCGCGATGGCGGTGCGCGCCTGCTGCTGCGCCACGTACGCGGCCGAGGTGATCTCGGACAGCGTCTCGCGCTGCGCCAGCAGCGCGTTGGCGCGCTGCAGCGAAGCGGTGGCGCGGCGCAGCTCGTTCGGCGCGTACGACAGCACGGCCGGGTCGCTCTCGGCGCTTTGCACGGCGGAGCGCGCGGCCAGCAGTTCCTGCGGCGCTTCAGGGGCCGACGCGCAGCCGGCGAGGAAGAGGAACGCGGCGGCGGCGCCGGCGGTCAGGGCATGCTTCATGGTGTTCTCCGTGTCGCTTCAACCCTTGCGGGCCATCTCTTCGCGCAGCTGGCGGATGCTTTCGCGCACCTCGGCCAGCGCCGTGTTGGCGCGCACCGAGCGCGCCTGGGCCTCGGCCAGCGTGGCATCGGCCTCCGCCTGCTCGGCCAGCTGGCGGGCGTAGCGGTAGTCCTTGTTGGCGTAGGCGATGTTGGCGCGGTTGATCTTGTCGCGCGCGGAAGCCAGCTCGGCCGGGGCCTCGGCGGCGGCGGGGCCGCTGGCCTTCTCGACCGCGGCCTTGCCGACGGCCAGTTCCTCCATCGGCGGCGGCGTGGACGCGCAGGCGCCCAGCAGGGCCAGGGTGGAAGCGGCAGCCAGCATGGCGAGCCGCGGGTGCAACGTGGATCGGGGGTTCATGGTGACTCCAGGGTTGGACCGAGGCCCCTCTTCGGGGATGTCATGACTCTAGGTAGGCCCCCGCGCGCTCACCATCGGACGGCGGCGTCGCGCCCGATCGGACGGCAGCCGCGGCGGCGGTCGGATTCGGCCTACAGGCCAAGCGGTCGGCGGCCGGCGGCAGGTCGGCCGGTCGGCGGGCTGGGTTCCCGGGCTGCTCGGCCGCCTGCCGCGCGAGGCGCTCCACGTGCAGGCACTGCACCAGCGTCACCACCACCACCATCATCGGCGTGGCGAACAGCACCCCGATGACACCGAAGAGCACGCCGAAGATCAGCGTCGACATCAGCCCCAGCACCGGCGGCAGCGAGACGGCCCAGCGCTGCACCAGCGGCATCAGCACATGGCCCTCCACCTGCTGGATGGCGATGCACAGGATGAGCACGTGCAGCGCGGCCTGCGGCCCCTGCATGAAGGCCACCAGCACCGCGAGGCCGCCGCCCACCAGCGCGCCGAAGAAGGGAATGAAGGCCAGCAGGCCGCTGATGAGCCCGATGGCCAGCGCCAGCGGCACGCTGAGCGCCAGCAGCCCCAGCGCGGTGGCGCCGCCCACGAACAGCATCGACAGCGACTGGCCCACCAGCCACTGCCGCAAGGCCTGGCCGCTGCGGTCCAGCGCCTCGGCCATGTCGGCGCGCCGCGCCGGGGGCAGAAGGCTCAGCACGCCGCGCCGGTAGAGGCCGGGATCGGCCGCCATGTAGATGCCGGTCATGACGATCAAAGCGAGCGTCCCCACCGCGCCCAGCGCGGTGCCGGCCACGCCCAGCAGGCGGCTCCAGGGCACGGCGTCCTGGCGCAGGCTGGCCCAGTACTCCAGCGCGGTGTCGCCGATGCGGTGGCTGCGCAGCCAGGCGCTGACGCGCTCGACCGCGGCGGGCAGCCCTTCGCGCAGGCGGCTCAGCTGCTCGGCCAGCGGGTCGCCGATCCACAGCACCACCAGCGTGCCGAAGGCCAGCAACAGCAGCAGGGCAGTGGCCAGCGACCAGCGCGGCGGCACGCGCCAGGCTTCGAGCCGCGCGGCGAAGGCGCGCAGCGCCACGGCCACCACGGTGGCGCCGAAGACCAGCACCAGCACGTCGGCCAGGTGCCACATCAGCACCAGCAGCAGCACCGCGCCCAGCACGAACAGCACGCGCCGTGCGAACGTCGACGATGAGGACGACGACGCCGACGACGAATCCACGGTATTGCTTGCCACGACGCCTCCCGGTGTTGGGGTCAGTCTAGGAAGCGGCCGGCAGGGCACCCATCGGCCGGCACCGCCGGTGGGCGTCGGACGGCGCCTACCGGGGGCTGAACGCGCATGCCCCTGCGCTACATTGCCCGCCGTGCAGCGCGTGCTTCGATTCCTGCTGGTGTGCTTCCTCGCCGCGGCGATGCCCTTGAAAGGCATGGCCATGGTCCTCATGCTGGCGGGCGGATGGATGCCGCCGGCGGGAGCGGCGCAGGTTGCGCCGGTCCACGCGGCGCACGCGGCGCAGATGACGCCGATGGGGCACATGGCGCGCATGGCGCACATGAGCCGATACGAGGCCCTGCCGGCGGATCACGCGCTGCCCTGCGCGTCGGCCGCCGCAGGCCACGGCGACAAGGCGACGAAGACCCCGTCCACCCCCCAATGCAGCGCGTGCGATGCCTGCGCCGCGGCGGCGCCGCTGCCCGCCGTGCCGCTGCACATCGCCCCGCCGGACCTTGGGGCCGCACGCTTCCAGCCGCTGGCGCAGGCTCCGGTGCGCTTCGTCACGGACGGGCCGGACCGACCACCCCGACGCCACCTCGCCTGAAGCGACTGGCCCGCGGAAGTGCAGGGCACTTCACGCGGCGACCACTGGCCGATCGA
>CBIHPZ010000146.1:0-7920 GCA_966211865.1 uncultured Aquabacterium sp. | reverse complement strand
TCCCGCCGCCGCACCGTCCAGTTGAACAACGGCGTCGCCATCAGCGTCGTCACCACCGCCATCAGCACCAGGATGGAGAACAGGCCGGGTTCGATCACGCCGGCGGCCAGGCCGATGTTGATGATGATCAGCTCCATCAGCCCGCGTGCGTTCATCAGCGCGCCGATGGCCAGGGCGTCGTGGTTGGGCTCGCCGTTCAGCCGCGCGGCGGCCCAGCAGGCGATGCCCTTGCCGCCAAAGGACGCGGCCAGGATGACCAGCGCGGCGGCCATGATGGCGGGGTCCAGCAGCATGTCCAGGCGCGTGTTCAAGCCGGAGTAGGTGAAGAACATCGGCAGCAGGAAGATCACGACGAAGGGCTGCAGGCCGTCGCGCAGCTTCTCGGTCAGTGGGCCGCGCGGCATGGCGCAGCCCAGCAGGAAGCCGCCGAACACGGCGTGGATGCCGATGGCGTCCATCGCGAAGGCGCACAGCGCGAACAGCACCAGCACCGTGGCCATCACGCTGCTGGGCAGCGGCGCATCCGGGCTCAGGCGGCGCGCCAGCCCGCGCAGCAGCTTGTGGCCCACCAGCGTCATGAAGAGCGCGAAGGCCACGCCGCCGCCGATGGCCAGGTAGGCCCCGTTCCACGAGCCGCCGAAGCTGGCGAGCACGATGGCCAGGATGCACCAGGCGGCCGCGTCGTCGACCGCGCCGGCCGTGAGCGTGAGCGTGCCGAGGGAGGTGCCCGCCAGCCCCCGCTCGTGGATGATGCGCGCCAGCATCGGGAAGGCGGTGATGGCGATGGACGCGCCCAGGAACAGCGAGGCTTCGAACAGCCGCGTCTTCGCGGCGAAGAGGCCCGGCACGGTGTGCAGCCACGGCACCAGCACGAAGGCCAGCAGGAAGGGCGCGGCAATGCCGGCGATCGACACGGACAGCGCGCTGCGGGCGCGCTGGCGGAAATGGTCGGCGCGGAATTCCAGCCCGACCAGGAACATGTACAGGCCCACGCCGAGCTGCGCCATCACGTACAGCGTGCCCATCGTGGCCTTGGGGAACAGGGTCTGCTGCAGCTGCGGCAGCAGCAGGCCGAAGAGCGAGGGGCCGAGCATGACGCCGGCGATCATCTCGCCCACCACCTGCGGCTGGCCCAGGCGCTGGGCGAGCCGGCCGACCAGCTGGCTGAAGCCGATGATGACCGCCGCCTGGGCGAAGAAATACACGGAAAGCTGGGAAGCCGACATCTTGTTGCGCGCGCCCGTTCGGGCGCTTCCTCCGGGAAGCCGGACATCATAGGAGGGGCATGGCCTTCAGTTCGTGGCCGCGCGGCCGAAAACCCGGTCGGAGATGCCACGCATGCCGACCCCGCCCCGCGCCGCCCGCGCGCCCCGCAGCACCCCGCCCGCCAGCGACGGCTCCGCCGCCGCCGCGGAAGCGCGCGGCCTGCGCTGGCTGCTGACGATCGGCGCCGGGCTGATGCTGGTGGTCTGGGTGATCGAATGGAGCAGCGGCGTCATCAACCCCTGGGACCGGTTCCTGCAGCCGCTGATGGCGGGCCTGCTGCTGGCCTACGCCGTGGCGCTGGCCCGCTGGCCGCAGCACACGCAGGCACTGCGCCTGGCCGCGGTCGTCACCTTCAACGCCTACATCGGCGCCACGGTGCTGGTGATGCTGTTCGCCATGCCGCCGCCGCTGAACGAGTACCAGTTCTTCAGCACGATGTACTGGCTGCCGCTGGGCTACGGCACCGCCTTCATCTTCCTGCGCGCGCGGCAGGCGGCGGTGGTCTCGGGCGCCATCTTCGGCCTGCTGTTCGTGCCCATCGGCCTGACCCTGGCGCGCCACGGCGCCAGCTACTGGGGCGAGGAATTCGCGCCGCTGGCCGCCGTGCTGGCGGTGGCGCAGGTGGCCTACATCGTGCTGCTGGCGGCCATTGCCACCCTCCGCGCCGGCTACCACCGCGCCGAGGCGCATGCGCAGCTGATGCAGTCGCTGGCCACCACCGACCCGCTCACCGGCCTGCCCAACCGGCGCGCGCTGGACGACTGCCTGGCCGCGGCGCTGGCGGCCACGCACCGCCATGCGGAAGCCGTCAGCGTGGCGCTGATCGACGTCGACCACTTCAAGCGCATCAACGACCGCCATGGCCACGCCACCGGCGACCGCGTGCTGGTGCAGCTGGGCCACCGGCTGGCCGCCGACCTGCGCGCCGGCGACCGCCTGGGCCGCTGGGGCGGCGAGGAGTTCCTGCTGGTCTCGGGCCACACGCCGTTGCCGGCGGCGCTGGAGCTGGCCGAGCGGCTGCGCGCCAGCGTGGCGGGTTTCGGGTTCGAGCACGCCGAGCCGGTGACGGTCAGCATCGGCGTGGCGCAGGTGCGCCAGGGCGACGATGCCGCCAGCCTGCTGGAGCGGGCGGACCAGGCGCTCTATCAGGCCAAAGACGCGGGACGCAACCGGGTCGAACCGACGCTGAGCGGCCCGATGGCGATCGCGGCCTGAACGCCTGCACGGCCTGAACGACCCGATCGGCCGACGCCCCCGCCGCGTTCACTGCGCTTCTTCGGCCCGCTGCGCCTCCGGGGCCTTGGCCGCCCCCACCCGTGCCAGGCAGCGCTGCTGCCGTTCATCCACCCGCCGCGCAAACCACTCGGTGGTCAGCTGGCGCGTGATCTTGGGGCTCTTCAAGGTGATGCGCGGCAGCAGCGCACGCGGCAGCGGCTTGCGCGCGGCGGTCTCGGCCAGTTCGAAGACGCGGCGGTAGAGCGGGCTGCGGTCGAACTCCGGCGCGCTGCCCTGCTCCAGCGCGCGGCGGATGGCGGCGTCGGTCATGCCCAAGCGCTCGCCCAGCGTGCGCACCGCCAGCTCGGTGCTGCCCGGCTTGGAGGCGTCGCCGTCGTGGGCGATGAGGTCGCCGTCCAGGTCCAGCGGCACGCCGCTGGCGGTGCTCACCGCCTGTTGGAAGGCGGCGTTGCGGCTGGCGTGGTGGCCGGCGTTGAAATCGGCATAACGGTAGATGTACGCGTCATAGCGCGCCTCGTAGGCCAGCAGGTGGGCAATGCCGAAGTACATGCCGCCGCGGCGGGTGAAGACCTCGTCGCGCACGCTGCCGGCCATCGGGTAGGGGTAGGGCTTGTCGCGCACGTGGCCTTCAGCGAAGGCGATGCCCACCTGCATCGGCCCGCCGGTGCGCACCGGGTTGAAGCGGCCGAACAGGCGCTTGCCCAGGGGCACGCGGTCGATGATGTCCTCGAAGATGCGGCTCAGTTCCAGCTCGGTGGTGGCCGCGTCGATGCGTTCGCTGTAGCTGCGGCCGTCGGACGAATCGATCTTCAGCGCCGCGTGCACCAAGAGGCTGGGGATGCCGGCGGCCTCGGCCTTGGCGTCGATCTCCTTCCACGCGATGCGCGACAGGCCGGGCACGGTGGGGTTGACGCGAAAGCCGCTCTCCTGCTCGGCAATGGCCAGCGCGGCGCACAGCGCGGGCGGCGTGGCATCGAGCCGCAGGGTGGCGAAGGCGGCGTAGATGTCGGTGGCCCAGCCGGCGCGGTCGGGCACGCTGGCGGGCAGCGCGCGCACGATCAGCGCGCGGGCTTCGGCCGGCGTCAGTGCGGCGGGCGCGGGCGGGCGCTCGGGCGCGCTGCCGCAGGCGGCCAGCAGCGCCAGCACGAGCCAGGGCACGAAGAAGCGTGGTGGCGGCAGCGGTGAAGTGGCCATGCGCAGCAGCAGGAAGTTGGGCCCGCATAGCGTAGCCGCTGCAGCGCACGCGGCCCGGCGCGTGTGTGTCGGACCGCAGCCGCTGCAGGAACACGCGCAAACCGCGCGCCCATGTGTGCCGCGCGGCGCGCTTGGTGTCCTCGCGAGGGCATTCACCCAATAGAATGCCGCGCCCGCTATGCACGGGCAAAACATCAATCACCAGGAACTGATTTCTCATGGCAACTGCAGTGAAGACCAAGAAGACGGCCCCGGCACCGGCGAAGAAGGCCACCGCCGCCACCAAGGCCGCCGCGCCCGCGAAGAAGGCGGCCAAGCCCGCCGCCGCTCCGGCCAAGGCCGCGAAGCCCGTGAAGGCCGCAGCGCCGGCCAAGGCCGCGAAGGCCGCTCCGGCCAAGGCCCCCGCGAAGGCACCGGCGGTGAACAAGCCGGTGAAGACCGCGTTCAACAAGAGCGGCCTCATCGCCCACGTGGCCGAAGTGGCCGGCGTCGAACCCAAGGCCACCAAGGCCGTGATCGCCGCGCTGGAAGCCACCGTGCTGTCGTCGGTCAGCAAGAAGGGCCTCGGCGCCTTCACGCTGCCGGGCCTGCTGAAGGTCACCGTGGTGAACGTGCCCGCCAAGAAGAAGCGCACCGGCATCGACCCGTTCACCAAGCAGGAACGCGTCTTCGCCGCCAAGCCCGCCACCGTCAAGATCAAGACGCGCGCGCTGAAGAAGCTGAAGGACGCGGCGCTCTAACCTGAAAAGGAAGCGTCCATCGCCCTCGACTGCCGGCCCCGTGCCGGCAGTCTCGTTTCTGGCCTGCCCTGTGCGCATCCGCGCGCGTGCATTCGTCACGCGGCGCCACGGCGTATTCCGCGCCCGCGCAGCCGCCGCCTCAAGCCCTGCCGCGCCCGGCCGATTCCCAAGGAGATGCCCCGGGACCTGCCGCACCCCGCCCCACCGGCCCACCGCCGTGCGCTGCTGCTGTGCTGCGCCCTGCCGCTCGCCGGTCCCGCCTGGGCCCTGCCCGCTTCCACCGCGGTGCGGCTCGTGGCCGACGCGGCGCAGCTGCTGGACACCCACTTCGGCGACGACACCAGGCTCGATGCGGCCGACCGGCTGCTGCAGCGCGCCATCGCGCTGGAGCCGTCGAACGCCACCGCCTGCCTGCAGCTGGCCCGCCTGGGCCTGGCGCGGCACGGCCGCAACACCTCGCACTACCGCCACTGGCTGGACCGCGCACTGCGGCTGGCGCCCCACGAGCCGCGCGCCCACCTGCTGGCGGCCGAGCTGCATGCGCTGAACGGCGACCAGGCCGCGCGCCGTGCCGCACTGGACCAGGCGCGTGACCTGACCAGCACGCGCGACCCCTGGCTGACCATCGGCTATGCCCGCTACCACGCCGACCATGGCGACTGGACCCTGGCGCGCCAGCTCTACCTGCGGGTGGAAGCCGCCGGTCCCGGCCTGAACAGCGCCGACCGCCAGGCCTACATCACCGCGCTGACGCGGCTGGCCCACTTCACCGCCATCAGCCGCGACCCCGACCGCCTGCGCGCCCTGGCCGCCCAGGCCGCGCGCGAACGCCACCCCGACGACGCCTGGGTGCTGGGCAGCTTCGCCGCGCGCTTCGTGGCCGTGGGCCTGTTCGAGGACGCGGCAGCGCAGGCCCGTGCCGCGCTGCGGGTGATGGACCACATGGCCGCACGGCTCACGCTGGCCGCCGCGCTGTACGGCCAGGCCGCCGCGTTGATCCAGGCCGAGCGCAGCGCGGACGCGGCACCGCTGATCGACGAGGCGCGCGCGCTGGGCCTGGACGGCCGCCGCGTGCTGGAACGCCTGGCGCAGGGCCATGAGCCGGTGCAGGCGCTGATGCCGGTGCTGAAGGAAATCATTCCCTGACGCCGGTGCGCCGCGCCACCGCGGCCCCTGCGGCCACGGCGCGCGGTTTCACGGGCTGGCCGCGGCAGCACCCGCCGGCGCCATGAAGCCGCTGGCCACGCCTTTCAGGCGATAGCAAACGACCGCCGGGATCGCACGCGGGTACGATGGCCCGATGCACGACACGCCCCGCGCTCCCCGGCCTGCGGATGCCCTGTGGCCATTGCTGGTGGCGGCGGCGCACGGTGCCGGCGCGGGCACGCCAGACGCCTGTGCACTGCGGCACGACGGCGCCACCGGCTGGCAGCTCGCCGGCGCCTGGGACGCGCCCGCCGCGGAACTCTTCGGGCTCTTCAAGCCCCTGCTCGATGGCGGGCCGGAAGCCACGCGCCCCTGGCTGCTGGCGCAACTGGGCCAGAGCCTGGACGGCTGCATCGCCACCCGCTCCGGCGAATCGGCCTTCGTCAGCGGTCCCGAGTGCCTGCAGCACCTGCACCGGCTGCGCGCGCTCAGCGATGCGGTGCTTGTCGGCGCCGGCACGGTGGCCGCCGACAACCCGCGGCTGACGACCCGGCTGGTGCCGGGCCCGAGCCCCGTGCGCGTGCTGCTGGACCCGGCGCTGGGACTGGCCGACCACGTGCGGCGTGCCCACGTGTTCACCGACACCAGTGCGCCCACGCTCTGGCTGTGCGACAGCCGCTGGGCGACGCGCGCCGCATCGCTGGTGGGTGCCGAACGCGTGCTGGCCGTGCCGGGCCTGCGGCGCGACGACGGCGTGCCCGCGCTGGCCACGGCCTGCCAGGCGCTGGTGGAACGCGGCCTGCGGCGCGTCTTCGTCGAAGGCGGCGGGGTCACCGTCTCGCGCTTCCTCAGCCAGCGCCTGCTGCACCGCCTGCACCTGGGCGTGGCGCCCGTGCTGATCGGCGACGGCCGGCGCGGCCTGCACTTTGCGGGCGCACCGCGCCTGGCCGACTGCGCCCGGCCGCGTTGCCGTGTCCACGCGATGGGCGTGGACCGGCTGTGGGACCTGGACCTGCACGAAGAAGGACGCTAGCGCCCGGGTTCAGCGGCCGCTGGCCGGCCAGGCCACGGGGTCAAGCCCCGGCCGCACGCGCCGTCGTGGGATGATTCGCGCCTTTTTCGCCTCGCCCGCCGCGTGACCGTCGCCCGCCCGATGCGCCGCCTGCTGCTCAAAGTCCTCGTCATCGCCGTGTTCCTGAACACGGTGGTCGGCCTGCCTTTGCATGCGGCGCTGCACCTGGCGGCCGGAAGCCCGGCCGAGGGCCCGGCCTTCACGACGGCCCAAGCCGGCACGGCCGACCCCGGCCAGGCCGACGAGGGCGACGAGCGGGCGGCCGACGCGCCTTGCGCGTGGTGCCTGGCGCAGGCCGAGGCCACCGGCGCCCCGCCGGCCGTGCCGGACCCAGGGCAGCACGGCGATTGGCACGCGCCATGCGCCGCCCCCGAGACCGCCGAGCCGGCGGTCTTCAGCGCCGGGCTCTGGTCCTCGGCGCCCCGCGGCCCCCCTTCCGCCTGACGAGACCGGCCGCCCCGCCGCGGCCCCATTCCGTGCGGCGTGTGCACCGTGCACGACGCCGCGCCCGCCCATGCCGTTGCGCCCCCAAGCAACGGCGGCGTCTCGTCGTTCGTTCTTTCCATGACCCCATCCCACCACCGTGGGCGCTCGCCTTGGGCCGCGCCTGCGTCCGCGCTCGCCGGCACGGCAGCGACCCTCAGCCTCGCCTCCTTCGCGGCCCATGCGCAGCCGGCGGCGCCTTCCCACCCCCCGGCCATCGTCGAGGTCGTCGGCCGCAGCGAAGCCGGCTCCTATGACGCAAATGACGCAGCCGGTGCCAAGAGCATGCTGCCGCTGCGGGAGCTGCCGCAGTCCGTCCGCGTCCTCACCCGCCAGGCCATCGATGACCTGGGCGCCACCCGGCTGGACGAGGTGCTCGACCACGTCGGCGGGGTGTCCCGCCAGAACAACTTCGGCGGCCTGTGGGACAACATCGCGATCCGCGGGCTGGCCGGCGACCCCAACGTCGGCCTGGCCACGCTGTTCAACGGCTTCGCGGCCGGCCGCGGCTTCAACGCCCCGCGCGACCTGGCCGGCGTCGAACGCATCGAGTTCCTGAAGGGCCCGGCGGCCGCGCTGTACGGCAGCAGCGAGCCGGGCGGCACGCTCAACATCGTCGCCAAGCGACCGCTGTGGAAGCCCGCGCATGCGCTGGAGACCCAGGCCGGCAGCTTCGGCCTGCGGCGCAACGCGCTGGACAGCACCGGCCCCGTCGGTGAAACCTTCGCCTATCGCCTGAATGCAGCGGTGGAAGACCGCGACAGCATGCGCGACCACGTGGGC
>CBIHPZ010000145.1:0-7998 GCA_966211865.1 uncultured Aquabacterium sp. | reverse complement strand
TCCTTCTCGAACCGCTTCGACACCCTGGCCGACCTGCTGGTGGCGCGCCTGGCCGAGCACCACGGCCCGGTGCTGGCGGCCGAGCCGGTCATCGTGCCCAGCGCCGCGGTGCAGCGGGCGCTCACGCTGCGGCTGGCGCGGCAGCACGGGGTGTGCGCCAACGTCGGATTCAGCTACCTCGCGCACTGGCTGTGGCAGTGCATGCGCCAGACGCTGCCGGGCCTGCCGGCCTTCTCGCCGCTGGACCCGGCCGTGCTGGCCTGGCGCATCGATGCGGCCTTCGGCGCGCCCGGCGCGTTCGCGGCCCACCCGCGGCTCGCGGGCTACCTGGCGCATGCCGACGCGGTGATGCGACACGAGCTGGCCGAGCGCGTGGCCGCGCTGTTCAGCGAATACGCCACCTTCCGCCCCGAATGGTTGCGCGCCTGGGGTGCGCACGAAGGCGAAGACCCGCCCGCCCTCGCGGCGTGGCAGCAGCCGCCGCGTTCGCCGGACGCCGCCTGGCAGGCCGCGCTGTGGCGGCAGCTGACCACCGGCCTGCCGCCGGAACAACGCGACCCCGCGCCCGCCTTCGCGGCCGCGCTGCAGCGGCAGGGCGCCGGGCTGCGCCAGCAGGCCGACTCCCGCCCCGCCGATGCGCTGCGCCCGGCCGACGACGCGCTTCGCGACGCGGGCCGCCTGCCCCCCCGCGTGCAGGTCTTCTGCCTGCCCGCCATGCCGCCGCTGCACCTGGGCCTGCTGCAGGCGCTGGGCCGCGTGATGGACGTGCATGTCTACGCCATCAACCCTTGCCGCGAATTCTGGTTCGACGTGGTCGATGCCGGCCGCCTCGCCGCCCTGGCCGAGCGCGGCGAATCCGCCTTCCGCGAAGTGGGCCAGCCGCTGCTCGCCGCCTGGGGCGGGCAGGCCCAATCGCAGCTGGGCCTGCTGGTGGACGCCGCGGGGGACGAGGCCGGCGGCGGTGCCATCGACGATGGACGTTATGACGAGCAGCCCGGCGACACCCTGCTGGCCCGCCTGCACAACGCCATCCTGGACCTGGCCGATCCCGAGCCCGGCAGCGTCGCGCTGGACGACGGCGACCGCAGCCTGGAGATCCACGTCTGCCATTCCCGCACCCGCGAACTGGAGGTGCTGCAGGACCGCCTGCTGGGCCTGCTGGCCGAAGACGACCCACCCGCGCTCGACCAGATCCTCGTGGTCACGCCCGACCTCGAAGCCACCGCGCCACTGATCGACGCCGTCTTCGGCACCGCCCCGCGTGAACGGGCCATCCCCTACACCATCACCGGCCGTGCCCGCAGCCGCGCCAACGGCATCGCCCGCGCGCTGCTGCAACTGCTGGCGCTGCTGGGCTCGCGCTGCGGCGTCAGCGAGGTCTTCGGCCTGCTGCAGCAGGCGCCGGTGGCGCGCCGCTTCGGCCTGGGGCCCGAAGCCCTGGAACGCGTGCACGGCTGGCTGCAGGCCGCCAGCGTGCATTGGGCGCTGGACGCCGACCACCGCGACAGCCTGGGCCTGCCCGCCGGCGCGCGCCACAGCCTGGCCGACGGACTCGAGCGCCTGATGCTGGGTTACGCGCTGCCGGCGCACGTGGCCGAGCCATTTGGCGACACACTGCCCGCCGGCCCGGTCGATGGCGCCGAGGCGCTGTGGCTGGGCGCGCTGGGCCGCCTGCTGGAACGACTGGACCGGTTGCGCCGCGTCCTCGCCGGCGCGCCCGGCCCGGCACCATCCACCTGGACCACGCACCTGGGCGAGGCGCTGGACGACTTCATCACCCCCGCCGACGACGAGCTGGAAGACCTGCGCGAGGTGCGCGAAGCCGTGCAGCGCCTGGCCTCGCAGTGGCAGCACGCCGGCTTCGACCAGCCGCTGCCGCTGGACGTGGTGCGCGGCGCGCTGGAACGCCTGCTGGACGACCCCGCGCGCGGCGGCGTGCCGGGCGGCAGCGTCACCTTCTCGGCCATGGGCAGCCTGCGCAGCCTGCCTTACCGCGTGGTTTGCGTGATAGGACTGGACGACGGCGCCTTCCCCACCGCCACGCGCCCGCCCGAGTTCGACCTGATGGCGCAGCGCCCGCGCCCCGGCGACCGCCAGCGCCGCACCGACGAGCGCAACCTGTTCCTGGACCTGCTGCTGGCCGCGCAGCGCACGCTGCACCTGAGCCACGTCGGCCGCAGCGTGCGCGACAACGCGGTGCTGCCGCCTTCGGTGCTGGTCTCCGAACTGCTGGAAAGCCTGGCGCCCTGGTTCGGCGATGGGTGGACGGACGCCCGCTCGCGCCTCGTCGTCGAACACCCGCTGCAGGCCTTTGCCGAAGCGCCCTTCCGCACCGACAGCCCGCTGCCGCTGCGCAGCCACCACCAGGAATACGCCGACGCGCTGCGCCGCCGCCACGCCGGCCCGCGCCCGAAGCTGCACGCCAGCGCCTTCGACGACGAGGACGACCCCGACGACGAAAGCGCCGCGCCCGAGCCGCAGCAGCCCTTCTTCGCGCAGCCGCTGCCGGAGCCGGATGCCGCCTGGCGCGAGCTGTCCATCGACCGCCTGGTGGCCTTCTTCCGCCACCCCTGCCGCTTCTTGCTGAAGGAGCGCCTGGGCCTGCAATTGCGCCAGCCACAGGACGAGCTGCAGGACGACGAGCCCTTCGTGCCCGGCCTGTTCGAACGCAGCGCGCTGGCCGAGCGCCTGCTGCCCGCGCTGCGGGCCGGTGCGGATGACGACGCCGTGCGCCGTCTGGCCCAGGCCGGCACCGACTGGCCCGCCGGCGCCTACGCGCGTGAGGCGCTGGACCGTGAGCTGGTCAGCCTGCGCGCGTTTGCCGGCCAGCTGCAGCAACACCAGGCCGAGTCCTGCCTGCCGGCGCATGCGGTGGACCTGTCACTCGATGTGGCCGGCCATCGGTGGCGCCTGCACGGCGGCTTCGCCGAGCTGCGGCCGCAGGGCCTCGTCGGCAGCCGCTACGACGACGCGCGCCATGGCGACCTGCTGGCCGCCTGGCTGCGCCACCTGCTGCTGAACGCCCAGCCGCCCGCCGGCGTGGCGCCCACCTGCCTCGCCAGCACCTGGATCGCCCGCGACGAGGTCCTTCGCTTTGGCCGCGTCGACAACGCGTTATCGCACCTGCGCGACCTGCTGGCGCTGATGGACCAGGGCCTGCGCCAGCCGCTGTACTTCTTCCCGAAGACCGCGTGGCGTTTCGTCACCGCCAGCGACAGCCGGTCCGAGGCCGGCAAGGCCTGGCGCGGCAGCCCGATGTTCCCCTTCGGCGAGGGCACCGACCCCTGGGTGCGCCTGGCCCTGCGCGGCCTGCCCGATCCCATGGCCGAGGCTTTCGACGACTTCCGCCGCCTCTCGCATGCCGTGCTCGATCCGCTGCTGAAGTCCATGGCCGATGGGGGCGGTGCATGACCCCCTTGAACGTCTTCGACTGCCCGCTCGAAGGCATTCGCCTGATCGAAGCGTCCGCCGGCACCGGCAAGACCTGGAACATCTGCGGCCTGTACCTGCGCCTGCTGCTGGAACAGGGCCGCGAGGTGCAGCAGCTGCTGGTCGTCACCTTCACCACCGCCGCCACCGCCGAGCTGCGCGACCGCATCCGCCAGCGCATCGTCGACACCCGCGCCTTCCTGCGCGGCACCGCCGCGCCCACCGGCGACCCCTTCGTGCCCGACCTGGTGCGCACCTTGCGCGAACGCACGCCGCTGGACGACGCCACGCTGCTGCTGCGCCTGGACCGCGCGCTGCACGGCTTCGACGAGGCGTCCATCTTCACCATCCACGGCTTCTGCCAGCGCGCCCTGTCGGACGCGCCCTTCAGCGCCCAGGTGCCGCTGAGCCTGGAGCTGGTGCCCGACGACAGCCTGCTGCTGCAGGAGATCGTGCACGACTTCTGGCGCCGCCGCATCGCCGGCGACCAGATCGACCCCGCGCTGGCCGCTCACTTGGCGCGCAAGGGCGACCGGCCCGAGACCCTGATGAGGCTGCTGAAACGCCAGCTGGCCAAGCCGCTGGCGCGGGTGCACTGGCCGGCCGCGCTGGACGCCCAGGCCGCCGCCGATGCGGCCGCGATGCAGGCCGCCCACGACGAGGCGCGCCGGCTGTGGCTGGCCGATCGCGAAGGCATCGTGCAGGCGGTGCTGGCCGGCCTGCCGCAGCTGAATGCCAATTCGTACAAGGAAACCAGCGTGCAGGACGCCGCGGCCGAGTGGGACGCGGTGCTGGCCTCGCCCGATGCGCGCCATGCGCTGGCCGGCAAGGTCGAACGCTGGGGGCTGCTGGGCGCGCAGTGCCTGGCCGAGAAGACCAAGAAGGGCAAGACCACGCCGCGGCATCCCTTCTTCGACGCCGCGCAGACGCTGATCGACCTGCGTGAATCCACCACCGCCAACGTCGCGCTGCAGCGCCTGCGCCTGATCCGCGAGCTGCTGGACGAAGCGCCGCGCGCCCTGCGCGATGCCAAGCGCCAGCGCCGCCAGGTGGCCTTCGACGACATGCTGTTCAACCTGCACCAGCGCCTGGCCGATCCCGCGGCGGGTGAAGCGCTGGCCGCGGCGCTGCGCACCCGCTTTCCCGCCGCGTTGATCGACGAGTTCCAGGACACCGACCCGCTGCAGTTCGACATCTTCCGCCGCATCTACACCACAACGCCCCCAGGGCCGGGCTCCGCCCAGCCCGCCTCCCGGGAACGGCCCGTCGGTTCCGCCAGCCCCGGCCCGCTGTTCTTCGTCGGCGACCCCAAGCAGGCCATCTACAGCTTCCGCAACGCCGACCTGCACACCTACCTGAATGCCGGCGCGCTGGCCGATGCCAAGTACACGCTGGCGCAGAACCAGCGTTCCACCGAGCCGCTGATCGATGCGCTGAACGCGCTGTTCTCCGCCAACCCGCAGGCCTTCATGCTGCCGGGCCTGGACTACCAGCCGGTGCAGGCCGGCGCCAAGCCGCGGCAGGTGCTGCACGATGCCACGGCAGAAGGCCACACACCCGCGGCGCTGCAGCTGTGGCTGCTGGCACGCGATGACGATGGCCATCCGCCGATGAAGGCCACCGCGCGCGACAGCGTGGCCCGCGCCACCGCGGCCGAGATCGCGCGCCTGGTCGGTGCCGGCCGCCGCGGCGAGATCACGCTGGGCGGCCGCCCGCTGCAGGCCGGCGACATCGCGGTGCTGGTGCGTCGCCATGCCCAGGGCGCGGAGGTGCGGCAGGCGCTGGCCGCGCTGAACGTGGGCAGCGTGGAGCTGTCGCAGGCCAGCATCTACCTGAGCCCGGATGCGGAAGAACTGGAACGCGTGCTGGCCGCGGTGCTGGAGCCCACGCGCGAACGGCTGCTGAAAGCCGCGCTGGCCACCGAGCTGCTGGGGCTGGACGCCGCGGCGCTCGACGCCTTGTCCGCCGACGACGCCGCGCTGGCCGCCTGGGTGCAGCGCTTCGCCGCCTGGCGCGAGTCCTGGGCCCAGCGCGGCATCGGCGTGCTGGTGCGGGTGCTGATGTCCGAAGTGAGCGTGGCCGCGCGCTTCCTGGCCCGGCCCGACGGCGAACGCCGCCTGACCAACCTGCTGCACCTGGCCGAATGCCTGCAGCAGGCGGCCGAGGAGCATGCCGCGCCCGAGCCGCTGCTGCGCTGGTTCCAGGCGCGGCGCCAGGACGGCCGCGGCGACGACAGCACGCAGCTGCGGCTGGAGTCCGACCAGAACCTGGTGCAGATCGTCACCATCCACAAGTCCAAGGGCCTGGAGTACCCCATCGTCTTCTGCCCCTACCTGTGGGACGGCCGCCTCGGCGGCCCGGCGGACCAGGTGGAAGGCACCGAGTACCACGACGACGACGGCCACGGCGTGGTCGATTTCCGCCGCGGCCTACCCGATGAAGTGAGCGACAAGGCGGTGCGCGACCGCATCCGGGACGAACAGGCCGCCGAAGCACTGCGCCTCATCTACGTGGCACTCACCCGCGCCGTCAACCGCTGCGTGCTGGTGGCCGGCTGCTACCGCACGCCCACCGCCGGCAACGGCAGCGTGAAGGAAGGCTGCCGCAGCGTGCTGAACTGGCTGGCCGCGGGCGCCGGCCATGCGCCGGCCGACTGGCTGGCCGGCGAGCGCGGCGCCGATGGCATCGACAGCGCCTGGCGCGCGCTGGCCGCCGCGCACCCCGGCACCATGGCCGCCGCGCCGCTGCCGGACACGCCCGGCGTGCCCCTGCCCGCCACCGACGCCGCGCCCGACACCCTGGCCGCCCTGCCCCCGCCGCCGCGCCCTGCGCCGCCCTGGCGCATCGGCAGCTACAGCGGCCTGGCGCACGGCGCCGCACACGACGACGCCGCGGTGGAGCACGACCAGCGCGTGCCCGAGGAACTGCCACCCACCGCCGAGCCCGCGCCTGCGCCGCTGGCCGACGACGACGTGCTGCACTTTCCGCGCGGCAGCGCCGCCGGCGACGCGCTGCACGCGCTCTTCGAGGCGGTGGACTTCGATGATCCGCAGCGCTGGCCCGAGGCCATCGAGCAGGTGCTGCGCGCGCACCGCAGCACGCTGCCGCCCGACCGTGACCCCACGCCCGACCCCACCCGCCGCGCCCGCATGCTGCGCCACCTGCTGGACGACGTGCTGGGCACGCCGCTGCCGCTCGGCACGCCCACGCCGCTGCGGCTGGACACGCTGCCGCCCGATCGGGTGCTGAAGGAGATGGAGTTCCACCTGCCGGCCGGGCCGATTGATGCGGCGTCGCTGAACCGCCTGCTGCAATCCCTGCACTACCCCATGCCGCGCCTGGCCTTCGACACGCTGCGCGGCTACCTGAAGGGCTTCATCGACCTGGTGCTGGAACACGAGGGCCGCTATTTCGTCGTCGACTGGAAATCCAACCACCTGGGTGAGCGCCCGCAGGACTACGCCGCCGCGCCGCTGGCCGCCGCCATGGCCGCGCAGGGCTACCACCTGCAGCACCTGCTCTACAGCGTGGCGCTGGACCGCATGCTGGCGCAGCGCATCCCCGGCTACCAGCGCGCGCGGCAGTACGGCGGCATCGCCTACCTGTTCGTGCGCGGGCTGCGGCCCGGGTGGGTGCAGCCGGACGGCACGCCGTCCGGGCTCTATTTCCACCGGCCTTCCGATGAAGCGCTGGACCGCCTGTCGGCGCTGCTGGACGGAGACGGCCGATGAGCCACGCCAGGCCACGCGCAGCCCTTGCGGGCCGGTCCGGATCCGGGGCCTCAGCCACCGGAAAGGCGCCGTGAGCATGCCGCTGCCCGACCCCGCCGAGGCGCCCGACGCCACGCTGGCCGCTGTCTTTGCGCGTCATGCCGAACGCTGGGCCACCGAACGCGGCGCGGCGCCCGCGACCGTGAAGGCGGTGAAGCGAGCCGCCGAAGCCTTGAGCCTGGCCTCCTCCAACGGCCAGGTCTGTGTCCTGTTGGAAGAGCTGGCGCGGCTGGACGAACCGTCGCGCGCCGAAGGCCTGCCCACCAGCCCCGCGGCCTGGCGGAGCACGCTGCTGGCCAGCGGCATCGTCGGCAGCGCGGCCGCACCCGGCAGCCTGCCGATGACGCTGGACGACGACGGCCGCCTCTACCTGCAGCGCTTCTTCGACCTGGAGCAGCGCCTGGCCGCGCGGCTGTGGCAGGCCGCGTCCGCCCCGCCGCAGCCGCTGGATGCCGCAGCCCGGGCGCGGCTGGACGCGCGCTTTGGCGCGGTACCGGCCGCGGCCGCTGCCCCCACCATCGCTGCCCCCACCGTGGCAGCCACCGCGGACCCCAACGCCAACCCCAGCGCGAACCCGAGCGCCAACCCCACCGCCCACCCCACCACGTCACGCCCGACGGCTGCCGCCACGGCCCCGTCCCGGGCCAAGGCATCGAAGCGCGCGCCCAAGCCTGACGACGGCCAGATCGACTGGCTGACGGAACTCGCGCCCGAACCACCGGCACCCACCAGCGCCGCCGCCAACGCCGACGCCGCCGCTGACCCCGCGAATCCCGCCGCGAATGCCGCCGACCAGCGC
>CBIHPZ010000144.1:0-8015 GCA_966211865.1 uncultured Aquabacterium sp. | reverse complement strand
CCGGGGTGGTTGCGCTGCATGCGGGCATCAAGTGCTGAGCACCACGTTGTCCGTGGGCTGAGCGCGTCCGCCTGTCGCGGGCTGCCGGCTGTTCCAGCCGCCGCGGCCCATCCGGCGAGCCACTGACGAGCCGCTGAAGGGCGGCGCCATGCCGGCGTCGCGCCATGCTGGCGGCCATAGGCCATGGCCCGCTCCGACAGCGGCCACGGGCCCTGGCGGCCATTGGGCACGGCGCTTGCCCGGCCTGCACCCTTCGGACGACCTTGCAGGTCGGCCGATTTCTCGAGTCTGGAGTACCACGAATCATGGATATGCAGCGACGTGACACACGCCGCGCGACGGCGCTTGCGATCGCCTTGGGTGCCACCTTGTCCCTGGCCTTGCTGGCCGGTTGCGGCGGCAAGCGCGAAGGGACCGGGGCTTCGCAGACGGCGGCGAAGGTCAACAAGGACGAAGTCACCGTCCACCAGATCAACCATGTGCTGCAGCAGCAGCGCAACCTGCGGCCGGACCAGGCCGAGGCGGCCGGCAAGCAGATCCTGGAGCGCCTGATCGACCAGCAGCTGGCACTGCAGCGCGCCGACGACATGAAGATCGACCGCGACCCGCGGGTGGTGCAGCAGCTGGAAGCGGCGCGGCGCGACATCATTGCGCGCGCCTACCTGGACAAGGTGGGCGAAGCGGCCGTGAAGCCGACGCCGGAAGAGATCCAGAAGTACTACCAGGACAAGCCCGCGCTCTTCAGCGAACGCCGCATCTACAACATCCAGGAAGTCGCGATCGAGACCAGCGCCGACAAGGTGCCCGAGCTGCGCACGCAGCTGGCCCAGGCCAAGAACTTCAGCGACTTCCTTGATTACCTGAAGACCAACAGCATCCGCCACGCCGCCAACCAGGCCATGCGCGCGGCCGAGCAGTTGCCTTTGCAGAGCGTCGACACGTTTGCTCGCATGAAAGACGGCCAGGCGCTGTTGACGCCGACGCCCACCGGCGCCACCGTGATCGTGCTGGCCAGTTCGCGCAGCCAGCCGATCTCGCTGGAGCAGGCCAGCCCGGCCATCGAGCAATTCCTGCTGAACGAACGCAAGCGCAAGCTGATGGAAGAGGACGTCAAGTCCATGCGCGCGGCGGCCAAGATCGAGTACGTGGGCAAGTTCGCCGTCGCGCCGGTGGGCACCGGCGGGGCCGCGGCTGCGGCGGCGGCGTCCGCGTCGGGCACGCCTGCTGCCCCTGTGGCCGCCACGCCGGCACCGGTCACCGCGCCGACCGCCGCCAACCCGGCGCCCCAGGAGCCGGCCACGGCGCCCGGCGGCCTCACCGCCAGCGACATCAACAAGGGCATGGGACTCGGCAAATGAACACTCGCCATCTGGACAACGGCGCCGGCGACCCCGGCCTGGCCGACAACGGTGCGGGCGGCGCAGCCGCGGCCAACAAGCGCGCAGCGCGCGGCGCGGCGTCGCTTCTGGGCGCCCTCGTGATCGTGGTGGCGTCTTCGCTGCCCACCGTGGCCACCGCGCAGGGCGCGCCGGCACCGGCCGGCGCTGCCGCCACCGCGGCTGCGCCGGCCGTGCCGGCCGCGGCCGCGGCCGCGCAAGCGCCCGAGTACCGCCTGGGCGGCGGCGACGTGCTGCGCATCACCGTCTACCAGAACCCCGACCTCACCCTCGAGACCCGCATCACCGAGGCCGGCATCGTCAGCTACCCGCTGCTGGGCAACCTGAAGCTGGGCGGGCAGACGGTGACCGCCGCCGAGAAGCAGATCGCCGATGGCCTGCGCAACGGCAACTTCGTCAAGCAGCCACAGGTCTCCATCGTCGTGACCCAGGTGCGCGGCAACCAGGCCAGCGTGCTGGGCATGGTGAACCGCCCGGGCCGCTATCCGATCGAGGTGGCGGGCATGCGCCTGTCGGACCTGCTGGCCACGGCCGGCGGCACCGCCGTGGGTGGCGCGGACACGCTGGTCGTCACCGGCATCCGCGAAGGCCGGCCCTTCCGCACCGAGATCGACCTGCCGGCGCTCTTCGCCGACAGCAACCGCAGCCAGGACATCCTGATCCAGAACGGCGACACCATCTGGGTCGACCGCCAGCCGCAGGTCTACATCTACGGCGAGGTGCAGCGCCCCGGTCCGCTGCGCCTGGAACGTGGCATGACACTGATGCAGGCCCTGGCCGCCGGTGGCGGGCTCACCCAGCGCGGCACCGAGCGCGGCATCAAGGTGCACCGCCGCAATGGCGATGGCCAGGTGCAGGTGCTGCAGCCGGCAATGCAGGAGCGCATGAAGGACGGCGACGTCGTCTTCGTGCGCGAGAGCCTGTTCTGAAGATCGACGGAGCCCATTGATGAATTTCGCGCAGTTCCTGTCGATCCTGCGGGCGCGCTGGCTGGTGCTGGCGGCCGTGCTGGCGGCCACCGTGGCCGTCACGCTGGCGGTCAGCCTGACGATGGCGCGGCAGTACACCGCCACCGCCAGCGTGGTCGTCGACGTCAAGCCCGACCCCGTGTCGACCATGCTTTATCCCGGCCTCGCGTCGCCGGCCTTCATGGCGACGCAGATCGACATCATCCAGAGCGACCGCGTGGCGCTGCGGGTGATCAAGGACTTGAAGCTAACGTCCAATGAAAGCGTCCGCCGACAATGGCAGGAAGAGTCGGGCGGGCAGGGCAGCTTCGAGCAGTGGCTGGTGGAGCTGGTGCAGCGCAAGCTCAGCGTGCGGCCTTCGCGCGAGAGCAACGTCATCAGCATCGACTACCAGGCACCCGACCCGCGCTTTGCCGCCGGCCTGGCCAATGCCTTCGCGCAGGCCTACATCGCCACCACGCTGGAGCTGAAGGTCGACCCCGCGCGCCAGTACACCTCCTTCTTCGACGGCCGCACCAAGGAAGCGCGCGAGGCGCTGGAAAAGGCCCAGGCCAAGCTCAGCGCCTTCCAGCGCGAGAAGGGCATCATCGCCACCGACGAGCGGCTGGACGTCGAGAACCAGCGCCTGAACGAGCTGTCCTCGCAGCTCGTGGCCATCCAGGCCGTGGCCGCCGAATCCAGCAGCCGCCAGTCGCAGGCCGGCGGCAGCAGCGGCGAGCAGCTGGCCGAGGTGCTGAACAACCCGGTGGTGGCCAACCTGAAGGTGGACCTGAACCGCGCCGAGGCGAAGCTGAAGGAACTCGGCGCGCGCTACGGCGACCGCCATCCGCAGGTGATCGAGGCGCGCGCCAACGCGCAGGAGCTGCGCAGCCGAATCGCCGCCGAGACCTCGCGCATCACCAGCGGCGTGGGCGTCACCGCCACCATCAACAAGCAGCGCGAAGGCCAGGTGCGCGCCGAGCTGGATGCGCAGCGCGCCAAGATGCTGCAGATGAAGGCCGTGCGCGACGCCGGCATGGTGCTGGTGCGCGACGTGGAAAGCGCGCAGCGCACCTACGACTCGCTGATGGCGCGCCTGAACCAGACCAGCCTGGAAAGCCAGACCACGCAAAGCTACGCCAACGTGCTCACCACCGCCGCGCCGCCGACCCGGCACTCGTCGCCCAAGGTGGCGCTGAACGTGGCGCTGTCGGTGGTGCTGGGCCTGCTGCTGGCCGTCGGCAGCGCCGTGCTGCTGGAACTGCGCGACCGCCGCGTGCGTTCCACCGCCGACCTGGTGCAGGGCCTGGGGCTGCCCGTGATCGGCGTGCTGCCGAAGCCGAACGCGAAGCGGCTGGCCGGTGGCCGCCGCATCGCCCACATGCCGCACCGCATCGTCGGTCTGCCGGCGCCGATCCGGAGGGCCTGATGGCGAAGTTTCGAAACAGCGTGATCGAGGACGTCGAGGTGGATGAGCCACCGGTCACCAGCACCCCGCGCGAGGCCGAACCGGCCGCCGCGCCCCGCAGCGGCCGCCGCACGGAGACCACCGACCGCGCGATCGGCGCCATCATCGCCGAGCAGCGCGGGCTGTCGCCCGACCAGATCGAGCGCATCCTGGCCTACCAGCGTGAACGTGGCCTGCGCTTCGGCGAAGCCGCCATCGCGCTGGGATTCGCCAGCACCGAAGACGTGCTGTATGCGCTCTCCCAGCAGTTCCACTACCCCTACGCCGCCGAGGAACAGCGCCGCGCCAGCCCCGAGCTGATCGCGCTGAACCAGCCCTTCTCGGCGCAGGCCGAGGCCTTCCGCGCGGTGCGCAGCCAGCTCACCATGCGCCTGGCCGCCGAAGCGGTGGCTGAACGGCGTGCCATCGCGGTGGTGAGCCCGGAAGGGCAGGACGGCAAGACCTTCTTCGCCGCCAACCTCGCCATCACGCTGGCGCAGCTGGGCGGCCGCACGCTGGTGGTGGATGCCGACCTGCGCGGC
Organism: uncultured Aquabacterium sp.; assembly: GCA_966211865.1. Taxonomy (GTDB): domain Bacteria; phylum Pseudomonadota; class Gammaproteobacteria; order Burkholderiales; family Burkholderiaceae_C; genus Pseudaquabacterium. The sequence continues at coordinate 3,682 of CBIHPZ010000144.1, read as the reverse complement.
CCGCGCCAGCACGAGGTGTTCGGCATCGACAACACGGTGGGCCTGTCCGGCGTGCTGTCCGGACGCACCGAGGCCAAGGTGATCCAGCCGGTGCCCGGCGTGAACAACCTCTACGTGCTGCCGGTGGGCATCACGCCGCCCAACCCGCTGGAACTGGTGGAGCGCCCGGCCTTCGGCCTCTTGATGCGCGAGCTGCTGTCGCGCTTCGAGCACGTGGTGGTGGACACGCCGGCCGCCATCTACGGCAGCGACGCCGCCGTGATCGCCGCGCGCTGCGGCGCGGCGCTGGTCATCGCGCGGCAGGGCCGTTCGCGCCTGTCGGAGCTGCAGGACCTGGTGGCCACCCTGTCGGAAGGCCCGGCCCGGCTGGCCGGCGTGGTGATGAACGAGTTCTGATCCCCGGCGCCCGGCTTGCCCCGCGCTCTTCCCGTCCCCCTTCCGTTTCCCGTCTGCCCGCCCCAGTTCCATGTCGGAGCCCTTGTCCCGTCCGCTGCTCGGCCGCTTCGGCATCGTGTCGCTCGTGCAGATGCTGCTGCCGCGTGGCGTCGACACCTGGACGCTCGGCCTGGTGCTGGGCGGCTTCGCCCTGTTGTACGTGCCCACCTGGTGGGGCCTGGCCCACACGGTGTGGCCGACCGACGAGCAGGGCCACGGGCCGATCATCCTGATCGTTAGCGCCTGGCTGCTGGCGCGGCGCAAGGACGCGCTGGTGGCGCTGCCGGCGCGGCCCGCCACGGCCACCGGCACGCTGCTGGCGCTGCTGTCGCTGCTGCTGTACGTCTTCGGCCGCTCGCAGTCGATCTGGCTGTTCGAGGTCGGCTCGCAGGTGACGATGCTGCTGGCGCTGGCGCTGCTGTTCCGCGGCTGGGCCGGGGCCAGGCTGATCTGGTTCCCGCTCTTCTTCCTGCTCTTCATGGTGCCGCTGCCGGAGACGCTGGTGGCGGCGGTGACCACGCCGCTGAAGTCGGCGGTGTCGCAGGTGGCCGAGCAGCTGCTGTACGCGCTGGGCTACCCGGTCGCGCGCAGTGGCGTCACGCTGTTCGTGGGCCCGTACCAGTTGCTGGTGGCCGATGCCTGCGCCGGCCTGAACTCGATGTTCACGCTGGAGGCCCTGGGCCTGCTCTACATGAACCTGATGCAGCACACGAACGCGCTGCGCAACGTCACGCTGGCGATCCTGATCGTGCCCATTTCCTTCATTGCCAACGTGGTGCGCGTGATGATCCTGGTGCTGGTCACCTACTACGCCGGCGACGAGGCGGGGCAGGGCTTCGTGCACGGCTTTGCCGGCATGGTGCTGTTCATGGTGGCGCTGGCCTTGATCCTCAGCGTCGACCACCTCCTGGGCTGGCTGTTCCGCAAGCCCGCCGCCAAGCCCGCAACCGCCACCGGCGCGGGGGCCGCATGAACGCCAGGCGCCGCGCGGCCCTCTTCTTCGGCGCCAGCGTGCTGGCGTCCGGCGCGTCCGTGGCGTTGGTGCCGCACCGCAAGATCGCCGACCGCAACCCCATCGGCAAGCTGGACGCGCTGGTGCCGCAGGCCTTCGACGGCTGGGCCGTCGACCACTCCATCCCGATGATCCTGCCGTCGCCCGACGTGCAGGCCAAGCTGGACGCGATCTACAACCAGGTCGTCTCGCGCACCTACGTCAGCGCGCGGGGCGAACGCATCATGCTGTCCATCGCCTATGGCGGCGACCAGAGCGACGGCCTGCGCGCCCACCGCCCGGAGGTCTGCTATTCCGCCCAGGGCTTCTCCACGCGCGACCTGCAGGACGGCCGGCTGGCGCTGCCCGGCCGGACCATTCCGGTGCGGCGCCTGGTCGCCACGCAAGGCCCGCGCATCGAGCCCATCACCTACTGGATGACCATCGGCACCCAGGTGGCGCGCACGGGGCTGGAGACCAAGCTCGCGCAGCTGCGCTACAGCACGCGCGGCCTGATCCCGGACGGGCTGCTGATGCGCGTGTCCAACATCTCGCGCGATGCCGCGCCATCGTTCCGTTTGCACGATGCCTTCATGAACGCGCTGGTGGCCGCCGTGCCCGCACAGGACCGCTGGCGCCTGGTCGGCGGCGAGCCGGGGTCGGCGGCATGACGGCGGCGCTGAAGGGCTTGCGCGGCCTGCCGGGCCTGCCCGGCCTGCGGGCGGCGGCGCCAGGCATGCGCCTGGGCACGGCGCTGGACGCGCTGGGCCCGGCCGCGGCCACCCTGGCGCTGGTGCTGGCCATCGGCGCGGCCTGCGTGGCGGCGGCCATGGCCGCCGTCACCAACAGCCCGGTCGTCATCGGCGTCTTCGCCGGGCTGGTGCTGGGCGGCTTCCTGCTGCTGGTGCCGCGGCTGGCGCTGTGGCTGTGCGTGGTCGGCTCGCTGCTGGTGTCGGGCTTCGTCTCGCTGTTCCTGCCCTCGCTCAGCAAGATCACCTGGCTGTTCTCGATGCTGGGCTTCTTCCTCACGCTGGCGTCGGTGTTCGGCCTGCTGGCGCAGCCCGAGCTGCGCCGCAGCACGCCCGGCTACGCCTGGCTGGCGCTGGGCGTGATGGTGTTCGCGATGGGCTACGCGCCGCTGGCCGGCGCTTCCCTGCCCGAGATGATGGCCGGCACCAAGCGCTGCTTCCAGCTCTGGGGCGTGATGTTCGCCTGCGTCGGCCTGCTGCGCGACACGCAGGCCCTGGGCCGCATCGTGCGCCTGCTGCTGGTGCTGGCGGGGCTGCAGCTGCCCTTTGCGCTGTACCAGCGCGTGGTGCTGGTGCCGCAGCGCGAGGGCATGGGCAACGGCGTGGTGCCAATCGACGTGGTCTCCGGCACCTTCGAGGCCTCCTTCCTGGGCGGCGGCAACAGCTCGGGCATGGTGCTGTTCCTGACCATGGCGCTGGCCCTGGTCATCGCGGCCTGGCGCGAAGGGGTGCTCAAAGGCGGCTGGTGCCTGCTGCTCACGCTGCTGTTCGCGCTGCCCATGGGCCTGGGCGAGACCAAGGTGGTGGTGATCTTCCTGCCGCTGATGCTGCTCGTGCTTTTCGGACGTTATTTCAAGCGCGCGCCGGTGGCCTCGGCCATGCTGCTGCTGGCCGGCATCGGCTGCACCGCGCTGCTGTTCTACATCTACGCGGTGGGCTTCGGCCGCGCCGGCCTCAGCGTGGCCGACCGCCTGCAGGAGACCATTGCCTACAACTTCGGCTCGGTCGGCTACATGGGCACCTACAGCCTCAACCGCACCACCGCGCTCACCCACTGGTGGGCCAACCACGGCTGGGCCAACCCGCACGAGATGCTGTTCGGCCACGGCCTGGGCAGCTCCTACTTCGCGCCCGCGTCCTTCGTGCAAGGCCACGTGGCGCGGGCCTACGGCTACATCGGCATCGGCCTCACCGCGGCGTCCAGCATCCTGTGGGACCTGGGCCTGGTGGGCCTGCTGCTGGTGCTGCTGATGATGGCGCTGGCCTGGCGGGTGGCCGGCCGGGCGCTGCAGCGCGCGCCCAGCGGCTGGTCGCGCGCGGCGATGGTGGCGGCCAAGGTCGGCCTGCTGCTGTTCGGCGTGCTGCTGTTCTATGCCGACAGCCTGCTCAACGCTTTGAGCGTGCAGTGCCTGTGGATGCTCACTTTGGGCGGCATTGCCGTGGCGGCGCGCTGCTGGTCGCCCGACGCGTCGCCGGCCGCCTTCGCGGACACGCAGCCGATGCACGG
>CBIHPZ010000143.1:0-8022 GCA_966211865.1 uncultured Aquabacterium sp. | reverse complement strand
GGGAGTTCAACCTTCGCAGCGTCGTGACCCGCGGAGTTGCTAACTTTCAATCGGCGCGTCACACCCGGCTGTGCCTGCCTGCGCACCGCATTGCGGCGGTGGCTTCGGACGCAACCGGCGGCCTTTCATCTTTCTTCAGGAAACTCACCATGCCTCTGCCCAAGATCGACCTCAAGCAACTCGACCTCGGCCTCACCGCGCGCTGGGGTCCGCGCGACTGGGAACTGCGATTCCCCTGGTGGCACCGCCCCGCGAAGGTGAAGGTGCTGATGTACGCCGATGGCAGCGTGCATTTCAATGGCGGCTCGTTCCTCGGGCTGCAGTACGTGCACAAGCTGCTGACCAGCCGCGCCTACCACTATGTCGATTTCGACGTGGACTTCGCGCACCGCGACGGCACGGACCCCAGCGCCACGATTGCCGGCGCGAAGAAGCTCACCGACCTGGACATCCTGAACAAGTACGACGAGATCTTCTTCTTCGGCTCCGCCAGCACGGGCGACCTGGACCCGGCCGAGCACACGCTGCTGGACCAGTTCATGTCGGCCCCGAAGTTCGGCGGCGTGCTGGTCACCGGCGACCACGCCAGCCTGGGCAAGCGCCTGGCCGGGCAGATCAAGCGCGCGGGCGGCATGCGCCAGTACCCGGCGCCCGACGCGGTGTCTCCCGGCTGGAACACCACGCTGGTGGAGGGCCCGGACGCCAACACCAGCTTCGACTTCGACGAGCAATCGGACGACACGCCGCAGACGCTGCGCTACCGGCGCTACCTGCTGAACCCGCAGGCATTCCCGCTGCTTCGCCAGCGGCCGCACCCGGTGCTGTGCGGGCCCACCGGGCCGATCACCGTGTTTGCCGACCACCAGCATGAAGGCGAGGCGCTGGCACCGCCGGTCGCCGCGGGAGACCCGGCCTGGCCCACGAAAGCCGGCCACCAGGAGCGCCCGGAGGTCATCGCCTGGGGCCGCATCAAGGACCCCGCGGCAACGAAGCATGGCCAGGAGATCGGCGTGCTGTCGGCCTACAACGGGCACAACGTGGACGTGGGCCGCATCGTGGCCGATTCCACCTGGCACCACTGGTTCGACATCAACCTGACCGGCGTGAATCCGCCGCCTTCCGTGTACGCCGGGTTCGACGAGACTGCTGCCGGCCAGGCGGTGCTGAAGCAGCTGGACGCGTTCTTCCTGAACGTGGGCGTGTGGCTGGCGCCGCCGGCGCGGCAGGCGGAAATGCGCCACGCCGGCTGGTGGTCCATCCTGTGGGATTCGGTCGTGGTGGAGCTGCCGCACAAGGCCCCGACCTGGTTCTATGGCGACCAGGCCATCGACGCGCTGGGCCGGCGCGCGCCGCGCTGCACGGTGTCCAGCTGGGTCATCGACCTGCCGATCTTCAAGGAGAAGATCCCGCGCTGGGAATGGCCGCAGCTCTTCGACCGGCTGTCCCTGGTGGACGTGCCTTTTGAACGCTATGCGGCCGGCGGCATCCTGCAGCGCCTGAACGCGGCCTTCGGCCCGGCCAGCGGCCGCGCCTTCCCGCAGCGCGCGCCGGACATCAAGGACTTCGACAAGGAACTGCAGGCCGGCGTGCAGGACGGCCTGGAACGCCTGGCCGCGGACCTGCGCGCGGACACGCACCTGGTGTCGCGCCTGCTGGATTCGGGCTTCGACACGCGCAAGGCGTTGGGCTGATCCGGCGCGTCGGGTGAGGGTGGCCCCGGCCGGTGGCCGGGGCCCGGGCGGCGGCGGGCGCGCAGGCAGCCCGTCGGCCCGTCACCAGCGGTCCTTGCCGGCACGCTTCGCCTCGAACGCCTCGGCCAGGAAATCCACCACCACCCGTGTCTTGGCCGACAGGTGGCTTTTCGAGGGGAACACCGCGTAGATGTCCGACGGCGGCAAGGCCCAGTCGGCCAGCACCGGCTTCAGCCTGCCGGCGCGCAGCATGGGCCCGGCTTCCCACATCGACCGCATCGCAATGCCATGCCCGTCCAGGGCCCAGCCCAGCACGCATTCGCCGTCGTTGGCGGCCAGCGGGCCGCGTACTTTGACTGTTTCGGACCGGGCGCCGCTGCGCAAATGCCAGCTGCCGAAGGTCTCGTCGCTTTCGCGGATGAACAGGCACGCATGCCGCGCCAGGTCGCGCGGGGCCTTGGGCTCGCCGGCGCGCTTCAGGTAGGCGGGTGATGCGCACAGCACGCGGCGGTTGTGCGCCAGCAGGCGTGCGGTGAGGCGGCTGTCGGGCAACTCGCCGAAGCGCACCTGCAGGTCGAAGCCCTCTTCCACGATGTTCAGCGGGCGGTCGCTCAGGTGCAGCTGCACTTCCACGTCCGGGTACTGGCGCGCGAACCTGGACAGCGCGGGCGCGATGTGCCGCCGCCCGAAGCCCAGGGTGGCGCTGATGCGCACCAGGCCCTTGGGCACGGCCTGGCTGCCGGCCACGGTGCGCTCCAGCGCTTCCAACTCCTGAAGGACGCGGCCACCTTCCACCAGGTAGGTCTCGCCTTCAGGCGTCAGGCCGATGCGCCGGGTGGTGCGCTGCAGCAGGCGCACGCCCAGGCGGCGTTCGATGGCGGCCAGGCGCTTGCTGACGGCGGGCGGCGTCACGCCCAGCTGCTGCGCGGTGGCGGCCAGGCTGCCTTGCTTCACCAGCTGCGCGAAGAACGCCAGGTCTGAAAAGCCGTCCATGGATTGATAACTCCTGCGACCGAAAGCGCTGCCGAGACGGACATTATCGGCTTCCGGTTCACGCCTACGATGGGCGCATTCCCCGGCGCAGAACCCGAATGAGCATGACGAGCCTCGACGACGACGACCTGTTCCCTGGCTTCACCACCCACGACATCGAGACCGCGCCCGGCGTGCACATCCACCTGCGCGTGGGTGGCGAAGGCGCGCCGCTGCTCTTGTTGCACGGCCACCCGCAGACGCATGCCATCTGGCACAAGGTGGCGCCAACGCTGGCGCGGCATTTCACGCTGGTGGCCGCTGATTTAAGGGGTTACGGCAACTCCGCCAAGCCGATCGGCGAAACCGACCACGCCAACTACGCCAAGCGCACGACGGCGCTGGACATGCTGCGCGTGATGCAGCGCTTGGGCCACCCGCGCTTCAGCGTGCTGGCGCACGACCGCGGCGCGCGCGTGGCGCACCGGCTGGCGCTGGACCACCCGGCCGCGGTGAACCGCCTGGTGCTGCTGGACATCGCACCCACGCTGGCGATGTACGAGCAGACGAGCGAGGCCTTTGCCCGCGCCTACTGGCACTGGTTCTTCCTGATCCAGCCCGCGCCGCTGCCCGAGCGGCTGATCGAAGCCGACCCCGCCGCCTACGTGCGCGACGTGATGGGCCGGCGCAGCGCGGGCCTGGCGCCGTTCGACCCGCGAGCACTGGCCGCCTACCAGCGCGCGCTGGCCCTGCCCGGCGCGGCCCACGGCCTGTGCGAGGACTACCGCGCCGCCGCCGGCATCGACCTGGACCACGACCGCGCCGACCGCGAACGCGGGCTGCGCCTGCCCATGCCGCTGCTGGCGCTGTGGGGCCGCGACGGCGTGGTCAACCACTGTTTTCGCCCGTTGGAAGAATGGCGCCGCGTGGCCGACGACGTGCGCGGCGGCCCGCTGCCCTGCGGCCACTACATCGCCGAAGAAGCGCCGGAGGCCCTGCTGGCCGAAGCGCTGCCCTTCCTCACCGCTTCCTGAGGGAACCCCGATGACTGCCCAGACCCTCTACCGCAAGCTGGTCGAATCGCACACCGTGGCCGCGCTGGACGAAGAGAACGTGCTGCTGTTCTGCGACCTGCACCTGATGAACGAGTACACCAGCCCCCAGGCCTTCGCGGGGCTGTACGAGCAGCAGCGCGGCGTGCCCATGCCGGGCCAGAACGTGGCGGTGGTGAGCCACATCATCCCCACCCACCCCACGGCCATCCGCGTGATTGCCGACCCCGCTTCCGCGCTGCAGGCCAGCAACCTGAAGAAGAACTGCGGGCATTTCGGCATTCCGCTGTTCGACACCAACGACGCGCTGCAGGGCATCGAGCATGTGGTGGCGCCGGAATTGGGAATGATCCGCCCCGGCATGGTGGTGATCTGCGGCGACAGCCACACCACCACCTATGGCGCGTTGGGGGCGCTGGGCTTCGGCATCGGCACCACCGAGGTGGAACACGTGCTGGCCACGCAGACGCTGGCCTACCGCGTGGCCCGCGACATGCGCATCCACGTGGACGGCACGCTGGGCACGGGCGTGACGGCCAAGGACCTGGTGCTGTCCATCATCGGACGCATCGGCGCCCAGGGCGCGCGCGGCTTCGTCGTCGAGTTCTGCGGGCCGGCCATCGACGCACTGTCGATCGAGGGCCGCTTCACCGTGTGCAACATGGCGGTGGAGGCCGGGGCGCGTGGCGCGCTGATTGCGCCGGACCAGAAGGCGGTCGACTACGTGATGGCGCGCGCGCCGGAATGGGAGCGCACGCACCGTGAAGCCGCGCTGGCGGCCTGGCGCGCGCTGCGTTCGGACGCCGGCGCCGCTTTCGAGGTGGAGCACCGCTTCGACGCGCGCGAGGTGGCACCGCAGGTCACCTGGGGCACCAGCCCCGACCAGGTGGTGGCCATCAGCGGCCGCGTCCCTCATCTGTCAGGCCTGCCCGAGGGCCCGCAGCGCAGCAGCGCCGAACGGGCGATGCGCTACACCCGGCTGCCCGAAGGCGCCGCCATCGAAGGCACGCCGATCCAGCATGTCTTCATCGGCTCCTGCACCAATGGCCGCATCGAGGACCTGCGCGCCGCCGCCGCCGTCGTTCGCGGCCGCCGCGTGGCGGCCGGCGTGCGGGCCATGGTGGTGCCGGGCTCCGGAACGGTGAAGGCCGCGGCCGAATCGGAGGGGCTGGACCGCGTGTTCACCGAGGCCGGCTTCGAATGGCGCAAGCCCGGCTGCTCGATGTGCCTGGCGATGAACGACGACGTGCTGGCCGACGGCGTGCGCTGCGCTTCCACCACCAACCGCAATTTCGAGGGGCGGCAGGGGCGCGGCGCCATCACGCACCTGATGAGCCCGGCCATGGCCGCCGCCGCCGCGGTGACCGGCCGCATCACCGACGCCCGCACGCTGGAGACGCTGCCATGAACGACACCACCCGCATCGAAGGCCGCGCCGCCGCGTTGCGCATCGAGAACCTGGACACCGACCAGATCATGCCCAAGCAGTTCCTGCGCGGCATCGACAAGCAGGGCCTGAAGGACGGCCTGTTCCACGACCTGCGTTTCGACGCGCAGGGCCGGCCGCGGCCCGATTGCGTGCTGAATCGGGAAACCCATGCGGGCGCCTGCATCCTCGTCGGCGGCTCCAACTTCGGTTGCGGCTCCAGCCGCGAGCATGCGGTGTGGGGACTGCAGCAATTCGGCATTCGGGCCGTGGTGGCGCCCAGCTATGGCGAAATCTTCCACTCCAATGCCATGAACAACCGGCTGTTGCTCGTCACCTTGCCGGCTGACGACATCGCGCGGCTGATGACCGACGCGGACGATGCCAAGGCCAACACCATCACCATCGACGTGGCCGCGCAAACCCTGCGCAGCCGCAGCGTGCAGGCCCGCTTCGAGCTGCTGCCGCGGCACCGCCGCATGTTCCTGGAAGGGCTGGACAGCATCGGCCTGTCGCTGACCTGCCAGGCGCAGATCGCGGAATTCGCGCGCGGCCATTGGGCGCGATCGCCCTGGCTGAAGGACGTGGCGGTGCGCCAGGTCAATGGGGCCGGGGGCGATCGAGTCATCTCCAATGAGCGGGCTCAACGGCTCACCGTCCAATGAGCAGGGTCAATTGAGCGTGATCTTCGCGTCGCGGATCACCTTGTCCCACACCGCCGTCTCCTTGCGCACCAATTCCGTCAATTGCTGCGGATTGGCCAGTGCCAGGTCCACGCCCTGGGCGTCGAAGCGCGCGGCCAGGCCCTTGTCGGCCGCGGCCTTCACCAGGGCGGCGTGCAGCTTGCTGATCACTGCCGGCGGCGTGCCCGCTGGTGCAAACAGCCCATTCCAGCTCTTGTAGCCAAAACCAGGCACGGTGGCCGACAGGAGTGGAATGCCTTTGAAGGCCGGCGAAGCGCTGGGGGCCGTCAGGCCAATGGCGCGCAGGCTGCCGTTCTCGATCATCCCGGTGAACGAGGGCATGGTGCCGAACATGGCATGGATCTGGCCCGACACCAGGTCGGTCAGCGCCGGGGCGGCGCCGCGGTAGGGCACGTGGGCGATTTCAATGTGCGCCGAGCGTGCAAACAGTTCAGTGCCCAGGTGCCCCAGGCCGCCCACGCCGGCCGACCCGAAATTGAGTTCACCGGGGTGCGCCTTGGCATGCGCGATCAGCTCGGCCACCGTCTTGAATGGCGTCTTCGACGAGACGACGAGCACATGCGGCGCGGTGGCAATCAGGCCCACCGGCGCCAATTGGCTCAGGATGTCCACCCGCTGCCTGGCCAGCAGAGGCTGGGCGGTGATGTTCCCGGAGGCGGCGAACAGCAGCGTGTAGCCATCGGCATTGGCGCGCACCACGGCATTCAGGGCCGGCACGCCCGCGCCGCCGCCGACGTTCTCGATGACGAAGGGCTGCGAACCCACATGGGCCTGCATGGCCTTGGCCACGTCGCGCGCCAGCACATCGGTGGCGCCGCCGGCGGCAAAGGGAATCACGATGCGAATGGGCATGGCCGGGTAGGCGGCCTGGGCGCGTGCCGCGGGCGATCCCAGCGCCGCCAGGCCGGCCGCCGAGGAAGCCAGCAGGCTGCGCCGCGTCAGCATCGCGTGGGTCATGGCATGTCTCCTTCTGATGTTGGAGCGCATGATCCGGAATGGGCACGGTGATGCGCAATGCATTACGCCTGCCGTAACGGCCGGTGCGTGCGCATTACCATCCGCGCCCTGGGGCGCCGCCCCGAAGGCCGCGGGCGCGCGAACGGTTCTTCGCGCTTCGACAACAGGACCTGAACCCATGCCGCGCAGCGAATCCCGGTCGGAAGCCACGGCCGCACTGAAGCAGCTGCTCACGGTCGCGCCCGGCAGCATTGCAGACACTGCGGCCGACGAAGGCGTGCATTCGGTGGCCCGCGCACTGGCCATCCTCACCGCCTTCGACGGCGACGAGCTGTATTTGCCGCTGCATGAACTGGCCCGCCGCACCGGCATGCACAAGCCCACGGCGCTGCGCCTGGCGCGCACGCTGGCGGCCGCACGCTTTCTCGTCAGGCGCGAAGACGGCGCGTGGCGGCTGGGCCCGGCGGCCGGGTGGATCGGCTCGCGCTACCAGGCGCAGTTCGATCTCGATTTCGCGATCGAGCCCATCCTGGAACAGCTCAGCGCGGCCACCGGCGAGCGATCGTCGTTCTACGTCTTCGAAGGCAATCTGCGCAGCTGCCTGATGCGCTGCGATGGATCGGGCGCCATCCAAAGCCCCATCCGGTCCGGCGAGGTGTTTCCGCTGGACCGCGGCTCCGCGGGCCGCGTCATCCTGGCCGCGCTGGGCGAGCCGGGCGACCTTTATGAACGCATCCGCCGCCGCGGCTTCCACGTCACGCGGGGCGAACGCAATTCGGGCATCGCCAGCGTCGCCGCGGCGGTGCGGGGTCGCCATGGCGCGGTGCTGGGCTCGGTCAGCGTGTCCGGCCCGATGGCGCGCTTGACGACGTGTGTGCTGCAGCGCCACGCCCCGCATGCGGTGCAGGCCGCCCGGCAGCTGGGCCAGGCGCTGGGCGCCATGCCCGCCACGGCGCTGCGCGCCACCTGGCACCCCTGATCGGTCGGCCCCGTTACGCGCGGCGTAACGCATTGCGCTGCAGCGGCCCGCGGCGATCCAATGGCCCCCAGGCCGCTGCCCGCGGCATCACCTGCCGTCCCAATGACCCGGAATCCGCCGAAGCAGCAACTGGGGCCCGCGCCCCATGCACGCCGCCACCTGCCCGCCGCCCTACGCGGCATCCTGTCGCTGGGCGACCTGGAAGACGCCGCCCGCCGCCGCCTGCCGCGGCCCCTGTTCG
>CBIHPZ010000142.1:0-8039 GCA_966211865.1 uncultured Aquabacterium sp. | reverse complement strand
GTCATGTCGGCCCAGGTGTCCAGCGGCTCGGGGTAGGCGTCGGTCACCGCGCTGGGCAAGGTCCAGCCCAGCTGTTTCTCGGTCACCTTCAGCCACAGCTGCGCGGCCTGCGTGCGCACCGTCTCCACGTTCTGCAGGCTGGCCTGCCAGCGCGCGCTGGCGGCCAGCAGCTCGGGCGCCACGTAGGGGATGCTGGCGATCGAGATGCCGAAGACGACCACATGGAAGTCGCGCTCGAACTGCAGTTCCACCGGCGTCTCGCGCTCGACCCAGGGCGTCCACAGCGACTCCAGGTCGATGTCCAGGCGCTTCAGTTCCTCGCCCTGCACCAGCTGCTCGTACAGCGGCTCGTTGGGCCAGCAGGGCAGGCCCTTCACGTCGATGTAGGGCTGGTAGTCGCCGCCGCCGATCACGTCGGCCTGGCGGCCCACGTGGATGCGTTCGACGCGCGTCTTGTCGGCGCTGAGCTCCAGGCTGCGCACCCGGTGGAAGAAGCGGAACTGCACGCCGCGCTTGGCCAGCACCAGGTGCATGGGCGTGAACACGGTGTCGCCCATGCCGGCCTGCATCTTCCAGAAGATCGCGCCCTTGTAGGTCAGGGTCATGCGGAAGATGAAGCGCAGCGCCACGCCGGCGGCCACGCGCTGGTCATCGGGGTTGCCGTCGCGGTAGGCGAAGAGCAGGTCGTAGAAGGCGCGCACCAGGGCCGACTGCACGCTCTCCGGGCAGGCGCCGCTTTGCGCCAGGAAATCGCGGAAGTCCAGTTCGTCCAGCGCATCGAGCGCATGCGGCCCGGACGCCACGCCCCGTTCAAGCACGCCAGCCACGCAGGACAGCCCCACGTCCAGCATGATGAAAAGGCGCCGCGCTTCATTGGAGGCGTTCAGCTGGCCCTCCAGGTTCGCGATCAGCCGGCGGCGGATCTCGTGCATCAGCTGGGCCAGCGGCTCACGCGCCGCCTCGGGGTTCTGCTTTCCGTCGGCCACCTGGTCGGCATGGTGGTGGGCGGTGCGCAGCAGCAGCTCCACGGCCACGATGTCCACCGCGTCGCGCGCCAGGTGCAGCACGTGGTCGATGGCCTGCCCCAGCCACGCCAGCGGATCATGCGGCGGCGGCGGGGCTTCAGTGACCAGCTTGCCGGTCAGCAGCTCGTACAGTCCTTTGAGCGTCAGCTCGATGTAGTCCCACAGCGTGCCGAATTCGCCGCCCTGCCCCGGCGTGTCGCCGTCGGTGGGAAAGGGCAGCGGCCAGTTGGTCCACTGGCCATCCACCTGTTCACCCAGGTCGATGAAGCCATGGCGCTTGAAGGCCTCGTCCCAGGTGGCGAGCGGCGCACCGGCGGGCCGGCCCATTTCGGCGTACACGGCGCGCATCATCTTGAAGGCGTTCTCGTACCAGCCCATCCAGATGTGCAGGCCGTGTTCCTCGATGCGGCCGTCGCGGCCACGGCCGCTGGCGCCCTTGCCGCCCAGGCGCCAGCCCTGCTGGTAGACGGTGATGGATTCGAAGCGGTCGCGCCAGCCGGGCTGGTTGGTGAGTTCATACGCCACGGTCAGCGACGAGGCGCCGCCGCCCAGGATGGCGACCTTTTGCGGAGTGGTCATGGACGCTCCCTTTGGCCGTCAGCCGAAGATGCGGCCAACGCGCTTGCCCAGGTCCAGCTCGCCGTCCCAGGGCATGCCAGCGTCGTAGCGGGCCTGGTCGTTCAGGCGCCAGGGGGCGAAGATCTCCGGCTCGTGCAGCTTCCACAGCTTGCACAGCGGCGCCGAGCTGCCGCTGGCGTCGATGATGGAGTTCACCGCGCGGCGCGCCGCCTCGTTCGCGCCTTCCATGGTCGCCAGGTCGGTGAAGGTGCGCACGTAGTCCGCGGCCAGGAACAGGTTGGGGATGCGGGTGTAGGCATCGGGCCGGCAGTCCCAGCTGTTGATGTAGTTCACCAGCAGCTTCTCGGCATCGCGCTCGCGGTCGGGGTCGCCTGGCCTGTAGACCGGCACCATGTCCGGGTCCAGGAACCACGAATGCAGCATGTCGTCGGTGATGACCTCGGCCCCCGGCCGGTTCAGCGACTGCTTCAGCTGGAACCAGGTCTCGTTGGCGATCTGCTCGTGGGTGCAGTCCTTGGCGATGCGCCCGCCGGTGTACTGCTCCGAGCCCTTGACCTCCCATTCGGAGATGTCGACCGACAGGATGCCCTTGACCGTGCCGTCACCCGCCTTCGAGAAATCGAAGTTGGGCCAGAACTGTGCCTGCGAGACGGACGTGAGCGCCCAGGCGCTGTCCACGTACAGCTCGTGGCCGTGCACGATGGGCACGTCCTGCTTCAGGTAGAACTGGATGCCATTCATCCACTGCACGTTGTTCTTGATGGTGATGATCCCCTGCAGCGTGGGGTCGGCCGCCAGCAGCTCGGGGGTCACGCGCGGCGCCATCACTTCCAGCGGCACGGCGCTGATGTAGTAGTCGGCCTGCACCTCGAACAGGGTCTCGCCCTCGCGCAAGGTCACGCTGGCGATGCGGCCGTCCGCCACGTTCAGCCGCTCGAAGTGCACGCCGAAGCGGTAGTCCACGCCCTTGCCACGCAGGTAGTCCAGCCAGGGGTTGATCCACACGTCGTTGGTCGGGCCGTTGAGCAGGCGGTCCGAGCTCATGCCGGGCGTGAGGATGTCGAACATCAGCTGCACCAGCACGTCGCCGATGGTGCGGGTGCTGGCCAGCTGGGCCTTGGCGGCGTTCAGCGAGCGCGTGAGGCCGCCGGCCAGGAACTTCTTGTACGCCTCGGACCGGCCTTCGGCGCCGATGTAGGTCCACCAGCCCAGGCGTTCGTACTGGTCGAGGCGGCGGTCCTCGCAGCTGGTCAGGATCTGCCAGATGCGGGTGGCGAAGAACTCCTGCTCGCCGGGCAGGAAGCCGTAGTCGGTGGTGAGGTCCTTGAACATCAGCACCCAGTCGTCCAGGTCGCGCGGAAAGCGGTCGACCGCGACGATGGGCGCCTGGCCGATCAGCGGGTACTCGAGGCGCGAGGTCTCCACGAGGTTGTCCGCCGCGGTGCGCCCGCCGCCCACGGGAATGCGGCTCATGGTGTCCGGCAGGTGCTTGTAGAAGCGCGGGAAGAAGCGGAAGCCGTGCTCGCCCGGCAGGTCGCGCCGGCCGTCGGTGCCTGAATGCGGCACCGGCACGCTGCGCGCCTTGCCGCCGGCGATGTGCCGCTTCTCGAACACCTGCACCTGGAAGCCGCGCTCGACCAATTCGTGCGCCGCGGACATGCCGCCCACGCCGCCGCCCAGGATCACCACCCGCTTGCTCATTCCGATCTCCCTGCTCTCTCGTTGAAATCGGCCCGCGCGCGCTCGCCCGCCGGCCCCGTGACTTCTTCGTTCAATCGTTCGTCGTCAGCCCGCGGGCTGCAGCTGCTGTTCCAGCGCGGCCAGCGTCGCCTCGGCACGGCGCAGCCACAGGCCGGCGCCCTGCGCCCGTGCCAGCGCCATGGCCTGTGCCAGGTCGGCCCGCGCGGCGGCTTCGGCGGCGCGGCCATGGCGCTGCAGCGCCAGCGCCGCGCGCAGGCGCCACAGCTCGGCGAGCGAGACGCGTTCCTCGCCGCCTTCTTCCTCGTTCACCGCGTCATCGACCAGCACGCCGGCTTCATCGACCTGCCCCTGAGCGGCCAGCGCCTCGGCCAGCAGGCCGGCCCAGTACGGCGCATACAGCGTGGTGCCGGTGGCGCGCCAGCGCGACAGCCCCTCGCGCATGCGCGGCAAGCCGGCTGCGGCGTCGCCCTGTGCCACCGCGGCCCAGCCACCGAGCACCTGGCTGGCGGCTTCCCAGATCGGGAAGCACTGCTCGCGCGCCAGCGCGGCGCAGCGCTCGGCCAGCGGCGCCACGGCCGCGGCGTCACCGGCCATCAGGTGCACCACCATCTGATAAGTCATGCAGAAGCCGGAGGTGTGGAAGTGGCCCGTCTCCTCGGCGATGCGCGACGCCTCGCCGGCATGGGCCAGGGCACTGGCCTGGTCACCCACCACGGCCAAGGCTTTTGCGAGGTAGACGTGCAGCGCCATGCCCGGCTCCTGACCGAACACCTGGGCATGCGCGCGGTGCTGCGCCGGGTCGTACAGCGCGATGCCGGCACGCAAGGTGGCGATGGCGTCCTCGAACTCGCCGCGGAAATACTGCGTGACACCGCGCACCACCTGTGCTTCCAGCAACAGGCCGCCGTCGCCGCCGGCGTCCTGCAGCTGGCGAAGGATCTGGTCGCCCAGGTACAGCGCGATGCGCAGGTCGCCGCCCACCACGTGATAGGCCCACAGGCCGAACAGCACCGGCACCAGCTGCGGCGCCTCGCCGATGGCGTTGCAGATCTCGCGCGCCTCGCGGTACGTCTGGGCCACGCTGGGGTCGGCATAGCCGCGCGTGGCCATCTGCAGCGGGCCCAGCGTCATCAACAGGCCCAGCTCGGCCTGCGTGCGCTCCGGCCCGGCGGGCAGCTTGCGCACCAGCGAAAGCGCCTGGCCGAAGTGCGCCGCCGCCTCGGCCTGGGCCGACCGGGCCATCGCCCGTTCACCCGCCTTGCGCCACAGCGCGATGGCATGGGCGCTGTCTCCGGCCTCGGTGTAGTGGCGCGCCGTGACCTCGGGCTGCGCCTCGCAGGTCTGCGGGAAGCGCTCGACCAGGGTGCGCGCGATGGTGGCGTGGATCTCGCGCCGGCGCGAGCGCAGCAGCGACTGGTAGGCCGCGTCGCGCAGCAGCGCGTGCTTGAAGCTGTAGTCGGCCTGCGGCGGCGTGCCCTGCTGCACCAGCAGGTTCTCGCTGACCAGTTGCTCCAGCGCGTGCTCCAGGCCGGTGGGCACCATGTCGGCCATCTCGCGCAGCAGCTCGTAGCTGAACTGGCGGCCCAGTGCCGCGGCCAGCTGCGCGATGGGCTTGGCGGGGCCCAGCCGGTCGATGCGCGCGGCCAGCGATTCCTGCACGGTGGCGGGTATCGCGCGTTCGGCATCCTGCGGCTCGTCGCTCAGGGCACCGGCGTCCAGCACCACGCGGGTGATTTCCTCGAGGTACAGCGGGTTGCCCTCGGCACGCGCCAGCACCAGCTGCATCAGGCCGGCCGGCAGGGTGCGGCCGCCATTGACGTTGCGCACGATGGCCGCCGCGGCCTCGTCCTCCAGGCTGCCCAGGGTGAATGGGGTGACGCCCGCCGCGCGCGCCCAGGCCGGCACGAACTCCGGCCGGTGCGTCATCACCACCAGCAGCGCCGCCTCGGGGGCGCGCTGCACGATCTCGTCGATGACGTCCAAGGTGGACGGATCGGCCCAGTGCATGTCCTCGACCACCAGCAGCAGCGGCTGGCGGCGCGTGCGCTGCAGCAGCAACTCCATCAAGACCTCGATGGTGCGGCGGCGCTGGCGCTGCGGCGTCATCGCCAGGTCGGCATGGCCGGCGGGGCGTTCCGCCGACAGCAGGTCGGCCAGCAGGGTCAGCGTCTCGGCCGGATTGGACGAAGGCACCACCGCCAGCGCCGCCGCCAGGGCCGCGCCGCGTTCGGCCGCCGAGTGCTCGCGCACCAGGCCGAAGGCCCGCTCCATGGTCTCGATCAGCGGCGCGAAGGCGCTGCTTTGCTGGTAGGGCGAGCACTGCAGTTCGACCACCGCCGACGCCGGCAGGCCCAGCCTTTCGCGCAGCGCCCGCAGCACGCGCGACTTGCCCATGCCCGGCTCGCCCTGCAGCATCACCGCATGACCCTGGCCGGCCACCGCGCTGGTCCAGCGCTGCTGCAGCTCGTCGATCAAGGCCCCGCGACCGACGAAGGGCAGCAGCGACTCGTCGCCCACCGCCGCCAGGCGCGTGGACGCCCCGGTGCGCCCGATGACGCGGAACAGCGACAGCGGCTGGCCAATGCCCTCGACCGGCCGCCGGCTGAGCGGGTCGAGCCGGAAATAGCCGCGCACCAGGTTCTGCGTGGCTTCGCTGATGACGATGGTGTTGGGCTCGGCCAGGCCCTGGATGCGGGCCGCGATGTTGGGCGTCTCGCCCGTGGCCAGCATCTGGCTGTGGCCCACCGCGCCCATCTCGCCGACCACGGCCTGGCCGCTGTGCACGCCCACGCGCACGCGCAAGGTCACGCCGGCTTCGCGCCGCCAGCGGGCGGCCAGCGGCGCCAGGCCTTCCACCGTGTCCAGCGCCGCATGCACGGCGCGGCGGGCGTCGTCCTCATGCGCCGTGGGATAGCCGAAGTACGCCAGCACACCGTCGCCCAGGTACTGTGCGATGTGGCCGTCATAACGCGCAATGGCCGTGGCGCAGGTCTGCTGGTAGGCGCGGATCAGGTCGCGCAGGTCTTCCGCATCCAGTTCGGTGGACAGCGCGACGGAGCCGACCAGGTCGCAGAACATCACCGTCAGGTTGCGCCGTTCGGCCTCGCGCGCGTTCTCGGCGTCCGGCCCGCCGGCGCCGCCCGGCGCCAGGGTCTCGGCCAGCGGCTTGCCACAGCCCTTGCAGAAGCGGTCGCCCGGCTGGTTGCTGGCGCCGCAATGAACGCAGCTGCGCCATTGTGGTGAGCCGCAGGACGGGCAGAAACGGGCGTCGGCCGGCACCTCGGCACGACAACGAAGGCAATGCACGCTCAGGCTCCCTGACTGGTTTGGCGCACGGGCCCGGGGAGGTGACCGGGCCTACGGGAATGTAGCCATGGCCGGGGGCCTTCCGCAATCCGCACGCACGCGAAAGCGCGCGCCGCGCAACACCGGATCACCAGGCGTGCGGCAGCTTCTTGCGGATGATCAGCAACTTGGTGTTCTCGTCCGGCGTGACGTAGTTGCCGATCGCCAGCTCCTTCATCACGCGGTGGACCATCTCGCGCGAGGAGCCGACCCGGTCGGCGATGTCCTGCTGCGTGAGCTTCTGGCGCACGATGCGCTGCTCCACATGGCCGTCGAGCGGTTCCGACAGTTCCATCAGCACGCGCGTGACGCGGCCGTAGACGTCCTGCAGCGCCAGGCTCTTCACCTGCTCGGTCAGGCGCCGCACCATGCGGATGAGCTTGCGGGTGAGGTGCCCCGCGAACTCGGGGTGCTCGGCCAGGAAGGCGTCCAGCCCTTCGCGCTGCACCACGCAGCAGGTGGTGGGCTCCAGCGTCTTGATGGACACCGAGCGGCGTTCACCGTCCAGCGCCAGTTCGCCCACGTAGTGTCCCGGTCCGAATTCGTCCAGCACGATCTCGCGCCCCTGCGAGCCGGCGGAATAGGCCTTGATGCGGCCGGAGAGCACGATGTAGATCGCGTCGCTCTCGTCGCCTTCGTGGATCAGCACGGTGTTGGCTGCGAAGCTGCGCGTGCCGCCGTGCCGGGCCACGGCCACGAGCAGGCTGTGCGGCAGGCGATCGTCGTCGGTGGGGGGCAAATCCATCATCGCGGGCAATTATGGCGGCGCAGCAATGTCAAGCAGGATTAGTTCACACCCACCCTGTGAACTCTGTCAGTGTGCAAAAAATTTGAGCACATCTACAGTCCGCCGCAGACCGCTACTCACGGCACCGGCTCAGGGAAACAGGCCGCCGCAGCCCCCGCTGCGCGACGAGCCTGGGGTCAGGGCGGACAGCCTCTCCAGACTGTCCGCCCTGTCTTTATTCACTCCAAGGCGCCCGTAGGGGAATCTTGACGAAACCGCAGCCTGGAGATAGGCGTGGCCGTGGGATGCGGGGCGTTGCGGCCGATCAAGCCTCGCCCGGCGCCGGGTAGCTGACCTCCAGCACCTCCAGCGTGTCGAGTCCGCCGGGCGTCTGCAGCTTCACCTCGTCGCCCACGCGGGCCTTCAGCAAGGCCCGCGCAATCGGCGCCACCCAGCTCACCTGGCCCTGCAGGTTGTCGGCCTCGTCGATGCCCTTGATCGTGATCGTCCGTTCGTCGCCATGCTGGTTGGCGTAGGTGACGGTGGCACCGAAGAAGATCTGGTCGCTGCCGTGGTGGGCCGACGGGTCCGCCACCTCGGCAATGTCCAGCCGCTTGGTCAGGAAGCGGATGCGGCGGTCGATCTCGCGCAGGCGCTTCTTG
>CBIHPZ010000141.1:0-8068 GCA_966211865.1 uncultured Aquabacterium sp. | reverse complement strand
TCGAGTCGACGATGCTGCGGTTGCCGTGCAGCCACCAGTCGCCGGGGTGCTGCGCCGTCGCACTGCCGGGCAGTTTGCGCGCTACTTCAATGAAGTTGGCGGAGACGCCATTGGCATCGACCACGCGGAAGTTGAGCACCGCGACGTCGTTGTCGGCGGCGGTGGTGTCGTCGCGGAACAGCATGATCTCGGGCAGCGCGAAGGTGGCGCCGGTCATGGCGGCGTCGCGCAGCGCGCCGTAGAAGCGCTGTCCCGCCCGGTAGCCGGAGTGCCGGTAGTCGCTGTGCCAGATGTTCTGGCAGGCGGTGCCCAGGCTGGTCACCTCCGGCCCGCCCTGGTTGGCCGGAATGCCGGTGTTCGACGCCAGGACGCGCTGATTGACCGTTAGCGCGAAGCAGGCGTTGAAGGCATTCGTCATCTGCTGCATCGTGCTGCCCAGCGCGATGGCGCCGGGGCTGGGCGCGGCCAGCACCGGGCCGGCCGAGGTGCCGGCCAGCACCACGCCGCCGGGGTTGTCGATGGTGCCGACGCGGTTGACGCCATTGACCGTGCTGAAGCGCAGCATCTCCAGCACGTGGTCGGCGCTGTTGCCGGGCTGGTTGGGCGTGGCGGCGACGATGGGGGTGCTGAACGGGTCGTAGCCCGCGGGCACGGCCAGCGCGGCGAGCACCGGCTGCAGCTGCGCCATCACGTTGGCCTTGATCGCCGCGAACTTGGCGAGGTCGATCAACGACGGATCGTCCATGACGGACAAGGCGCTGCCGTTGGGCGCCAGCTGCGACACGATCGCCGTCGTCAGGGGCGTGGCGTTGGTGACCAGCGCGCTGCCGGCGGGCGGCAGGCTGTCGACGATGCTGAGCAGCGGCTGGTAGGCCTGGAAGGGGTCGCGCACCACCACCAGCAGCGGGGCGGCCAGCCCCGGTCGCACGGTGCAGGTGAAGCTGCCCAGGCCGTCGGTGTAGATCGGGCTTTCGTAGCAGGCGGGGTTGCCCGCGCGGTCGGTCACCCTCACCGTGGCATTGGCCAGCGCGGCGCCCACGGCGGCGGTGCCCCGCAGCACCGGGGCCAGCGCAAAACGCCAGCTCAGCTGGCCCAGCTGCAGCGCGCTGCTGCGGTCCTGGCGGATGGTGATGGTGTCCGGCGTGGTCACCGTTGCGCCCGCCGCCACCGTGCCGGCCAGGGCGCTGCCATCGACCACCTGCGTGCCGGACCCCGTGCCCACCAGCTCCACCGTCACGCCCAGCAGCGGGCCGCCGGCATTGGCGACGCGCAACTGGTAGTCGTACTCGAACACCGTGCGGCCGACGCGGCGCTCGGCCTTCAGCACCAGGGCGTCCACGCTCAGGCCGGCGACGCTGCCGGAGGTCGTGCTGCCCACGGCCAGGGCCTGCTGCCGGCCGGCGGCCGCCTGCGGCGTGCCGGCCTGGCCGGAACCGCCGCCGCAGCCGCCGGTGGCCAGCAGCACCGCGGCGCTGCCCAGCGCCGCGCCCAGGCGGCGTCGCCGCAAGAGCAGCAGCGCACCGCCTGCCACCAGCAGCAGCCACGGCGTGGCGGGCTCGGGCACGCTTGCGGCGGCGCGCGTGCGGCCGCTGTCGATGACGTCGAAAGTGAGCGGGTCCACGATGTCGAACGACTGCACGCCGGGCGTGCCGAGGCCGTGGTACGTGAAGGTGACCGAGAACAGGGCCTCCTCGCCGCTCATCAGCCCGGCACCCAGGGCGAGCGCGTCGAAGAAGCCGTCGGCGGGCAGGCCGGCGTCAGGCTGAACCACCAGCGCGTCCCAGCCGGCGGGGGCGGCGGCCACCGCCAGGTCGGCGTACAGGCCCAGCTGGAAGAAGATCGTGAACTCCTCGATCACGGCCGGGCTGCCGTCGTTCTTCACCGCATAGTCGTAGCGCCAGGCGTCGCCGCCCAGGGCCGTGGCCTGGTAGGTCACGGCGGCGGCGTGAGCGGGGACGGTGGCCAGGCACCAGAGTGTCGCCACCAGCGCGGCCGCCAGCACCGCGACCCGGGCCGCCGCCCGCGCCGCCACGTGGGTCGCCGCATGGGCCCGGATAAGGGCCGCCCTGGCGCGACGCACCGGGCCCCACAAGTGTCCAGGCCATGCGCGGCCTGCGCCTGCCGCCAGGCGGTGATCGAACCGGCTCATCGACGTCCTCCAGTGCGTGTGCGACCGTGCGTCCCGCGCTCGGCGGTGCCGGGCCGGCGGGCGCGGGCGCTGCCTGCGGGTCAGGCGCCCAGGTCGGTCACGAGGCTAGCCAGGGGGTGTTGCGGCGGCATCCCGAACTTTGAGGACGCGAATCCTCGCGGCCTGCGGCAGCGATGGCTGAGGTGGCGACGCCTTCGTCGCCTCTGCGGCACCTCTCCTGGCACCTCTGTGGCGCCACTGCGGCGCCACTGCGGCGCGTTCACGCCGCCCATCCGACGCTTCTTGCCAGCGTCCTGCCCACGGCTTCACGTCCGAAGCAGCGCGGCGCGACTCATTCCTGCCGGGCGTACTCGATCACGATGGCGGCCGGCACACGGCCGTCGGTGTCGCGCGGCAGGACCTCGGTCTTGTCGATGGCGCGCAGCACGGTCTCGTCCCAGACCGGGTTGCCGCTGGACTTGACCACGCGGCGGCCGATGATGCGGCCGTCGGGCGCGCAGCGCACCTCCACCTCCACCTTCGGGTTGCCGCTGACGTCGCCCACCAGCACCAGGTTGGGCTTGATGCGCGCGCGGATGCGGCCGGCATAACCCGCGGAAGGCGCGGCATCACGCTGGGCGTTGCCGGTGGCCGTGGCCCCGCCGGTGGCGCCGGCCAGCTCGCGCATGCGGGCCAGCTGCTGCTCGCGCAGCTTGGACGCCAGCTCGGTGCGCTTGCGCTCCTCGTCCAGCTTGTCCTTCTTCGCCTTTTCCTCGCGCAGCTTCTCTTCACGCGCTTTCTCGGCGGCCAGCTTCTCCGCCTTCAGCTTCTCGGCCTTGAGCTTTTCAGCCTTCAGCTTCTCCGCGCGTTCCTTTTCTTCCTCTTCGGCACGGCGCTTCTTCTCGCGCTCGGCCTTCTCGATGGCGATCTGCGCGTCGCGGCGCTGCTGCTCGATGCGCGGGTCGGGCTCGGGCTTGGGGGCCGGCTTGGGCGGCGTCGGTTCCGGCTTGGGCTGCGGCGGCGGCGGTGGCGGCTCCACCGGCTTGGGCGCGGCCACCTCGGGCACGGCGGACCACAGCTCGGCGCTGAGCGCGGCGTCCGGCGCACTGCTGCGCCAGTTCACGCCGATCGCCAGCACGGCCACCAGCACCGCGTGCGCCAGCAGCGCGAAAAACGCGCCGATGCCGAAGCCGCCCGGCTGCTCCGGCTTCCACGCGTCGCGTCCCATCACCGCGGCGTTCACGCGTTGTCTCCGCTCACTGCCCCTGCTTCACCGCCAGGCCGACGCGCGCGATGTTGTTGCGTTGCAGCGTGTCCATGGCCTTGACCACCAGGTCGTACTTGACGTTCTTGTCGGCCGAGATCACCACCGGCACCTGGGCATTGCCGCCCTGCAGCTGGCGCACCTTCTCGCCCAGCTGCTTCAGCGTGGTCGGCTGCGGGTCGCCGCCGTCCACGCGCAGGCGCATCTTCTCGTCGGTGCCGACGATCACCTCGATCACCTTGTCCGGCTTCTGCGCCGCCTTGCCCACCGAGGGCAGGTCGACCTGGCCGGTGGTGATCAGCGGCGCCGAGACCATGAAGATGATCAGCAGCACCAGCATCACGTCGATGAACGGGACCATGTTGATCTCGCTCACCGCGCGGCGGCGGTGCGATCCGCGGGAGGCGACGGCGGGCATGCGCTCTGCTTCCTAACGTCAATGCGACGCGGCCGGGGCGCCCGCGTTGCGCTGCAGGATGTTGGAGAACTCTTCCATGAAGGTCTCCAGCTGGATCGCGATGCGGTCGATGTCGCGCGAGATGCGGTTGTAGGCCACCACCGCGGGAATGGCGGCGAAGAGGCCGATGGCGGTGGCCACCAGCGCCTCGGCGATGCCGGGGGCCACGGTGGCCAGCGTCACCTGCTGCACGTTCGACAGGCCGACGAAGGCATGCATGATCCCCCACACCGTGCCGAACAGGCCCACGTAGGGGCTGACCGAGCCGACCGAGGCCAGGAAGCCGACGCTGCCTTCCATCATGTCCATCTCGCGCTGCAGGCTGGCGCGCATGGCGCGGCGCGCGCCGTCCAGCTGCGAGGCGGCTTCCAGCCGGCGCTCGCGCAGCTTCAGGAACTCGCGCATGCCGCTGGCGAAGAGGCGCTCCATCGGGGCGGTCTCGGCCTTGGTGCCGGCGGCGCTGTACAGGTCGTTCAGGTTCTTGCCGGACCAGAACTCGCGCTCGAAGTCTTCGTTGCCGCCGCGCAGGCGGCGCAGGCCGAAGAGCTTGGCGAAGATCACCGTCCAGCTGGCCAGCGAGGTCAGCATCAGCCCCGCGATGACGAGCTGCACGACGAGGCTCGCGTGCAGCACGAGGTTGACGATCGACAGGTCCTGGTTCATCGGCGCTTGAGGCAACAGCAGGTCATTCGAACAGCGAGGTGATCGCCGGCGGGATGCGGCAGGGCCGCAGGGTCTGGGCATCGACGCAGCCGATGCGGATCTCGCCCGAGCACAGCAGCGTGCCGCCGCGCCAGGCCTCCTGCGACAGCCGCATCGACGCGGCGCGCAAGTCATCGACCACCACGGTGATCGCAAGTTCATCGTCCAGCTTGGCGGGCTGGCGGTAGGCCATTTCGGTGTGGGTGACGACGAAGATGGCGCCCGTGTCCTCACGCAGCTGCTGCTGGCCGACGCCCAGCGAACGCAGCCATTCGGTGCGGGCGCGTTCGAAGAACTTCAGGTAGTTGGCGTAGAAGACGACGCCGCCGGCATCGGTGTCTTCCCAGTACACGCGCACGGCGTGGCGGAAAGGGGTTTCGCGGGTCGGCAGCAGGGCGGTCATGGGCCCGCGGGATGATACGCGAGCGGTTTTCGCGAACGTCCGGCCGGCCGGGTGGCGCGTGGCCCGCGGGGCGGGGCGGCCGGGCCGTCGCGCGGTGCGGGGGGCGCGCGCGGGAGAGCGCCCGGGTCGCTGGAAGGGGCGACCGCGGCCAGGCTTCGTGCTGGCGGAACCGGGGCCCGAATCAGGCGGGCGCCGCGGGCACGCCGGCGGCGGGCGTGGACATGCTGCCGGTGTGTGAGTTGGCCGCCTCGCGGCCCGGCCACAGCAGCGCGGCGGTGGCGGCCAGCACCAGCACGGCCGCACCGGCGGCCACGGCCACGCGGCGGCGGCGCCGTGCGGCGCGTGCCAGCGCCTGCTGGCGGTCGGCTTCCGCGGCGGCTGCGGCCGCAGCCTTGGGCGCCTCGGCGGCCTGCATGTCGGCCATCACCTGCCAGCGGCGCACGGCCTGCGACATCTCGCGCGCCGACGCGTAGCGGTGCGCGGGGTCGCGCGCCATGGCGCGCAGGGCGATCTGCGACAGCTCGGCCGGCAGGCCCGGCACCAGCGCATGTGGCGGCACCGGGTTGCCGTCGATCACGGCCTGGGTGATGGAGGTGAGCGAGGTGCCGCCGAAGGCCTTGCGGCCGGTCAGCAGCTCGTACATCACGACGCCGAGCGAATACACGTCGCAGCGCTCGTCCACCGCACCGCCGCGGATCTGCTCGGGCGCCAGGTAGTGCGGCGTGCCGGTGATCAGGCCTTCCAGCATCGGCGCGCCGGGCTGGTGCGCGACGCGGGCGATGCCGAAGTCCAGCACCTTGGGCTTGCGCCGGTCCACCATGAAGATGTTGGCCGGCTTGATGTCGCAGTGGATGACGCCCTTGCCGTGGGCATAGGTCAGCGCATCCGCGACGCGGCGCACGATCTTGGCGGTGCGCATGGCGTCGGGCCGCCAGCCGTCCAGCAGCATCTGGCGCAGGTCCTGGCCGGGCAGCTGCTCCATCGCGATGTAGACGCCGCGCTCGGACAGGCCGGCATCGAACACCGTGACGATGTTGGGGTGGTTGAGGCCGGCGACGGCGCGCGCCTCGTTCAGGATCATCGCGTTCAGCGTGTCGCGCACGCTGCCCACGGCACCGAGTTCCAGCGTCTTGATGGCCAGGTTGCGCGACAGGATGGGGTCCCACGCGGTGTAGACCCGCGACAGGCCGCCTTCTCCCAGGCGCTGCTTCAGCGCATAGCGGCCGACGTGGCCGATGGTGGGCTCGGCCTGGTTGGGCTCGGGCATCAGGTCCAGCGGCACCGGCGCACTGTCGTCGGTGAAGGCCGGCCACTCGTCGTGTGCGGGTTCGCTGTCGGACGCCGCAGGGTCCGCCGGCAGCGACGGCGGATTCGGGTCGATCTGCGTCGGCGCGAAGGCGGGCGGCGGTGCGCGGCGCGAGCGGGGCGTGGAGGAGTTCACCCGGCGCAGCTTAAGCGGCCGCGCGGCGCCGTGATGATTCGAAATGCGTGGGGTAGTGCGCCCTGCTTACCGGTTGTGACCACCGCGGCGGTTCAAACCGTGCATTCGTCACGGGGCTGGCGCTGGCCCGCGTCGGTACGGTGTTAGTGCCGGCCGGGTCGTTTTGCAGAGACCGGCAGCCGCCGCGCACAGCGGTCACACCGACCACGCCGGCCGCTGTGCGCGTGGCGGCGTTCTTCAACCGCGCTGCAGCTCGCGGCGCAGGCGCTGCAGCGCCTCGTCCAGGTTCTCCATCGAGCTGGCGAAGGACAGGCGCAGCCAGCGCTGGGGATCGGCGCGGCCGAAGTCGCGGCCGGGCGTCAGCGCCACGTGGGCGCGGCGCATCAGGTCGAAGGCGAAGTCCCAGCTGTTGGCGCTGTGCTGGCTGCAGTCGGCGTAGGCGTAGAAGGCGCCGTCGGGCAGCACGGGCACGTTCAGGCCCAGGGCGTTCAGGGCCGGTACCACCACGTCGCGCCGGCGCTTGAATTCGGCGCGGCGGCGTTCGTATTCGGCGATCGATTCGGGCTCGAAGCAGGCCAGCGCCGCGTGCTGGGCAATGGTGGACGGGCAGATGAAGAGGTTCTGCGCCAGCCGCTCGACCGGGCCGACCATGGCCTCCGGCAGCACCAGCCAGCCCAGGCGCCAGCCGGTCATGCTGAAGTACTTGCTGAAGCTGTTGACCGAGACGATGTGCTCGCCCAGCTGCAAGGCGCTGTGGCCGAAGGTGTCGTCGTAGCTCAGGCCCAGGTAGATCTCGTCGATCACCGTGACGCCGCCGCGCGCCCGCACCACGGCGTCGATCCGGCGCATCTCGTCCGGGTGGATGGAGGTGCCGGTGGGGTTGGACGGCGAGGCCAGCAGCACGCCGCGGGTGGCGGGGCTCCAGGCGCGTTCGACCGCGTCGGCGTCGAGTTGGAAACGATGCTCGGCCGAGGAAGGCAGCAGCCGTGCCACCGCTTCCGCCGCCGCGACGAAATGGCGGTTGCAGGGGTAGCTGGGGTCCGGCATCAGCACCTCGTCCCCCGCTTCGAACAGCGCCAGGCAGGCCAGCTGCAGGGCGGCCGAAGCACCGGCGGTGACGACGATGCGCCGCGGCGAAATGTCCACGCCGAAGCGCTGCGCGTACCACTGCGACAGGCGCTCGCGCAGCGGCAGCAGGCCGGTGGCCTCGGTGTACTGGGTGCGGCCGTCGCGGATGGCGCGTTCGGCGGCTTCCTTCACCAGCGGCGGCGCGGTGAAGTCCGGCTCGCCGATGTTCAGGAAGATCATGCGCTCGCCCCCCTGGCGCGGGTCGCAGGCGGGGCTGGCGGCCAGCTCGAAGGCCGCCTTGGCGCATTCCATGACGTAAAAGGGCTCGATGTGGTCGAGCCGGCGGGCCAGTTTCATGGTCTTGTCTCCAGGCCGCCCGCGGGATCGCCGGGGTGCCTCAATGCCCCTTGGGGTGCCGCGTCGGCGCCGGGGGCGCGGTCATGTGCCGGGTGTTTGGCGCTGATGCGTGCTACGGCGCGGGTCGGCTCACGCCCCGCGTTTCGCAGCGACCTCGGCGGGCCGCAGGTCGCCTGCGGTCTTGTCCAGCACCCCGTTCACGTACTTGTGCCCGTCGGTGCCGCCGAAGGACTTGGCCAGCTCCACCG
>CBIHPZ010000140.1:0-8075 GCA_966211865.1 uncultured Aquabacterium sp. | reverse complement strand
GCACCTGCGCCTGCGCGGCTCCCGCGGCCAGCAGCAGCGCGGCCAGCAGGGCGTGGACGATGGCCTTCAACATGGCGCAGCTCCTTTCGTCATGAACGGGACAGCCAGGCCGCGGGCACGGTGACCAGCGCCGGGAACGCCACCATCAGCCCCAGCAGCAGCACCTGCGCCAGCATGAAGGGCGTCACGCCGCGGCTCACCGCCGCGAATTCCACCCGGCCGACGCTGGCCACCACGGCCAGCACCGAGCCCACCGGCGGCGACACCATGCCGATGACACCGCTGAGCACGTAGACGATGCCGAAGTACACCGGGTCCACGCCGGCGCGCGCGACCAGCGGCATCAGGAGCGGCGTGAGGATGAGGAGGATGGGGCCGGTCTCCAGCGCCGTGCCCAGCAGCAGCACCAGCACGCACACGGCGGCCACGAAGAGCCGCGGGTGCTCGACCAGCGGGCCGGCCAGGGCCGTCAGCTCGCGCCCGGCGCCGGACACCGTGATCATCCAGCCGCCGAGCATGGTGCAGGCGATCATGAACATCACCGTCGCCGAGGTCAGCATCGCGGAGGTGGCCAGGCCGGGCAGCGCCTTCAACGGCAGCTCGCGGTACACCACGATGGCGACGAAGGCGCTGTACACCGCCGACACCACCGCCGCCTCGGTGGCGGTGACGATGCCGAAGCGCAGGCCCAGGATGATGATGCACGGCAGCCCCAGCGCCCACAGCGCGGCGCGCAGGCTGCGCGCCAGGTCCGCCAGCGGCGCGCGCGGGCGTTGCGGCGGCCGTTCGTGGCGCACCAGCCAGGCCCAGGTCAGCGCCAGGGTCAGTGCCATCAGCAGGCCGGGAAACACGCCCGCCAGGAACAGCCGCGACACCGAGGTGTTGGACATCACGCCGTAGAACACCAGCGCCAGGCTGGGCGGGATGATGGGCCCCAGCAGGCCGGTGGTGGCCACCAGCCCGGCGGCGCGCGCGCTGTCGTAGCCGTCCTGCTTCATCATCGGCAGCAGGAAGGCGGCCATGGCCGCCGCGTCCGCAATGGCCGAGCCCGACAAGGTGGACAGCACCACGCCGACGACGATGACCACGTAGCCCAGCCCGCCGTGCCGGTGGCCCACCAGCTGCACGGACAGGTCCACGATGCGGCGCGACAGGCCGCCGGCATTCATCAGCTCGCCAGCCAGCACGAAGAAGGGTATGGCCAGCAGCGCGTAGCTGTCGCTGCCGTTGATCACGGTGAAGGCGGCCACCTGCGGATCGGGCATGCCCTGCCAGGCCATCAGCACGATGCCGCTGACCAGCAGCGCGAACGCGACCGGCATGCCCATCGCCAGCGTCACCATGACGGCGCCCAGGAACAGCAGCAGCGCCATGGTGCTTCAGCCTGGCGGCGCGTGGGGCGCGTGGGGCGCCTGCCCGCGCAGCGTCTGCCGCATCTGCCAGGCGATGACCGGCACCGCATGCGCGGCGAAGAACAGCCCCGCGCCGTACAGCGCCAGCCCCAGCGGCCAGCCGCTGATGGGCGCCGTCATGCCGAGGTTCAGCAGCACCTGGCGCCACGCCCCCACCAGCAGGAACACGCTGGCCGCCAGGCAGGCCGCCTGCGCCAGCAGCGTGACGGCGATGGCCGCGCGCGGTGGCAGGGCGCGCACCAGGCCGTCCATGGCCAGGTGGCGGCGTTCCACCAGCGCCACCGTGGCGCCGATGAAGCCGACCCACACCAGGGCCCAGCGCGCCAGTTCTTCCGACACCGCGATGCCGGACGCGAACGCATAGCGCAGCACGAAGTTGCCGAAGACCAGCGCCACCATCAGCAGCGCCAGCACGGCGAGCAGCCCCTTGAGCAGGCGAAGGTAGAGGTGCGCGACCTTGGACATCGACCGTCGAACGATTCTGCGCCGCACGAAAGGGCCGCCGCATGCGGCTTTCTCCGAGGAGGCCGCGTGGCGGGTGCGGCATACACTCGGCCGGCTCGGGCGCAACTGATGCTGTTTCTCCCGGTTTCCCCATTCGGCTACGACGACGCGCGGCCGCTGGTGCAGGCCGGTGCGTCGCTCGTCGTGGCCGCGCGCCATGCGCAAACCGGCATGCCGGCGCTGCTGAAGATGGCGCTGCCCTCGGCGCCCGAAGCCTTCGCCCAGGAATACGAACTGCTTCGCACGCTGGCCGTGCCGGGGCTGGCGCGGCCCACCGCGCTGCTGGAAGCGCCGCAGGCGGGCGCGGCGATGCTGCTTGAACCGTTCCAAGGCGAGGCCATGGCCGACAGCCTGCCGCCGCAGCCGATGCCGTGGCGCGACGCGCTGCGCGTGGTGCGCTCCATCGCCTCCACGCTGTCCGGCCTGCACGCGGCGCGCGTGGCCCACCTGGACCTGCGCCCGGCCCAGCTGCTGGTGGATTGGCAGCGCCACGAGACCCTGCTGATCGACCTGCATGTCGCGGCCCTGCATGCGCCGCGTTCGCCGCAGTGGTCCGACCCGGCCGTGGCGGCCTTCCTGGCGCCGGAGCAATGCGGCGGGCTGCCGCGCGACGTCGACCACCGCGCCGACCTCTACGCGCTGGGCGTGCTGGCGTACCGCCTGCTCGCCGGCCGCCTGCCGTTCGAGGCCGGCGATGCGCTGGAGTGGATGCACTGCCACTCCGCCCGCGTGCCGCTGCCGCCGGCGGCGCACGCGCCGATGCCGCGCGGGGTGAGCGAGGTGGTGGCCAAGCTGCTCGCCAAGCCGCCCGACGACCGCTACCAGTCGGCTGCGGCCCTGCGCTTCGACCTCGACCTGTGCATCCTCGGCACTGACGCCGAGGCCGACGCCCTGGCGGTGGCCACGCACAACCCGCGCGCGCGCCTGCGCATGCCGCGCGCGCAGCACGGGCGCCAGGCCGAGCGGCAGGCGCTGGAGGCGGCGTTCCAGCGCGTGCGCGCCAGCGGCCGCAGCGAACTGGTGCTGGTCAGTGGCGAGCCCGGCAGCGGCAAGTCCTCGCTGGCGCAGGGCCTGCGCCCGCTGGTGGCCGCCGCCAACGGCCACTTCGCGGCCGGCCGCTTCGAACAGCACCGCACCGAGACGCCGCGCATCGCCTTCGTGCAGGCCTTCGCCGAGCTGGTCAAGGGCCTGCTCGGCGAAAGCGATGCGGGCGTGGCGGCCTGGCGCGATCGCCTGACGCGCGCGCTGGGCCCCAATGCGCAGCTGATGGTGCAGCTGGTGCCGGCGCTGGCGCACGTGCTGGGCGTGCAGCCGGCGGTGCCCGCGCTGCCCCCGCGCGAGGCCGAGCTGCGCTTCCACCTCGTGTTCCAGCAGTTCGTCGGCGCCTTCAGCAGCGCGGAGCGCCCGCTGGTGCTGTTCATCGACGACCTGCAGTGGGCCGACGGCGGCAGCCTGGCGCTGCTGCGCGAGCTGCTGGAGGCGCCCATCGCCGGCCTGCTGCTCATCGGCGCCTGCCGCGCCGAGAACGCCGGGGTGGACCCGCCCTGGGCCGCGCTGGCCGAGGAGGCGCAGCGCGCGGGGCGCCTGTGCCGCATCGAGCTGGGGCCGCTGGACGCGGACGCCCTGTGCGCGCTGGTGGCCGATGCGGTCGGCACCAGCCCCGCAGAGGCGGCGCCGCTGGCGGCGGCCATCGGCGAACGCACCGGCGGCAACCCGCTGTTCAGCAGCCGTTTCCTGCTGGAACTGGCTGAAGAGGGCGCGCTGCGCCTGGACGAAGCCGCCGGGCGCTGGACCTGGGATGCCCAGGCCGTGGCCGGCAAGGGCTACGCCAGCAACGTGGTGGACCTGCTGCTGGCGCAGCTGCAGCGCCTGCCGCCGCCCACGCAGCGCGCGCTGCAGCACGCGGCCTGCCTGGGCCACACCGTGCCGCCGGCGCTGCTGGCCGCGGCCCTGGGCGTGCCCGGTGCCGATGCCGAGGCCGCCATGGCCCCGGCGCTGGAAGCCGGGCTGGCGCTGCGCAGTGCCGAAGGCTGGCGCTTCGCGCACGACCGGCTGCAGGAGGCCGCGTACTCGCTGGTCGCGCCGGCACAGCGTCCGGCCCTGCGCCTGCACATGGGACGCCTGCTGCTGCGCAGCCTGGGCCCGGCGGCGTTGGAAGAGCGGCTGTTCGACGTGGTGAGCGCCCTGAACGAAGGCGCCGCCCTCATCGACGACGCGGCCGAGCGGGACCGGCTGCGCCAGCTCAACATGCGCGCCGGCACGCGCGCCAAGGCCGCGGCCGATGGGGTGGCGGCGCAGCACCACTTCCTGCGCGCGCTGCAGCTGCTGCCCGCCGACGCGTGGACCACCGGCTACGCCGAATGCTTCGAGGTGCACGCGCAGCTGGCCGAGTGCGCGTTCCTGAACGGCGACCTGGACGAGTCGCAGGCACTGCTGGCGAGGATGCTGGCGCAGGCCCGCACCACCGTCGACCGGGCGCGTGCCTTCCGCCTGCGCATCGGCCTGCTCACGACCAGCGGGCACGTGCCCGAAGGCGCGGCGGTGGCGCTTCAGTCGCTGCGCTCGCTCGGTCTCGGGCTGCCGGAAGACGATGCCGGCGTCGCGCAGGCGCTGCGCACGCTGGACGAGGCGCTGCAGCAGCGGCTGGCCGGCCGCCCGCTGCAGGCGCTGCTGGACCTGCCGCACACCGACGACCCGGGCGTGCTGGCGCAGATGGCGCTGCTGAACGACGCGGCGCCCACGCTGTTCATCGCCCGGCCCAACGTGTGGCCGGCCGCGGCGGCGCAGGTGGTGGCGCTGTCGCTGGCGCACGGCCACAGCGCCGAGTCCTGCTTCGGCTACCAGCTGCTGGCCGACCTGTACGCGGGGCGGCAGGACCTGGCGCGAGCCGCGGCATTCGAATCGCTGGCCACGCGCCTGGCCGAGCAGTTTCCGGGTCGCAACACGCGCGGCCACCAGCTGCTGCTGCACCAGGGCACCTTCGTGCAGCACTGGCTGCAGCCCTTCGGCGCCTGCCGCGACCTGCTGCAGCGCGGGGTGGTCGAGGCGCTGCAGCACGGCGATGCCTGGCTCGCCGGCAACTGCATGCTGTTCGACCTCATCCTGGCCTTCGAGCAGGGCGAGCCGCTGGACCACCTGGTGGCGCTGGCGCAGCGGCCGCAGGCCTTCGTGCAGCGGCCGCAGCTGGTGATGCTGGTGTGGACCGTGCGCCTGCTGGTGCAGACCGCGCGCTGCCTGCAGGGCCAGACGCGCGGCCCCACCTCGTGGGAGGACGACGCCTTTTCCGAAGCCGAGCTGGCCGAGGCCTTCCGGCGCCGCGGCACGCGTTCCGGCCCGCTGATGTCGCACGTGATGCGCCAGATGCTGTTCTTCCTGGCCGGCCAGCCCGAACAGGCGCTGCACGAAGCACGGCAGGCCGCGGCCCTGCTGGACGCGCACGAGACCCGCCCCTTCATCACCTCGCACCACCTGTTCCACCTGCTGGCGCGCACCGCGCTGTTCGACAGCGCCGACGCCGCCACGCAGGACGCCACCCGCCAGGCGCTGCGCGAGATGCTGCCGCGCTTCGAGGCCTGGGCCGAGGCCTGCCCGGTGAACCAGCAGTCGCGCTGGGCGCTGCTGCGGGCGGAGCAGGCGCGCATCGAGGGCCGCGACGCCGAGGCCGCGCGCGCCTACGAAGACGCGCTGCAGGCCGCGCTGCGCCACGGCAACCGCCAGGTGGCGGTGCTGGCGGGCGAGCTGGCGGCGCGCTTCCACGCCGCGCGCGGCCTGGCCACCGCCGCGGGCGCCTACCTGCGCCAGGCCAGCGAGGCCTGCGCCGGCTGGGGCGCCCACGGGCTGCGGCGCCAGCTGCAGGCCCGCCACCCGCAGCTGGCCGATGCGCTGCCCCCGGCGCCGGACGCCGCGGCGCTGGCCATCGCCAAGGCTTCGCAGGCCGTGACCGGCCCGATGGACATCGAGCGCCTGCCGCAGGCGCTGATGCACATCGCCATCGAGGCGGCCGGCGCCCAGCACGGCGTGCTGCTGCTGTGCGAAGCCGGCGAGCTGCACGTGGTGGCGCGCGGCCGGGTGGGGACGGCCGGCATCGAGGTGCATGGCCGCGAGGCGTCGGCGGCCGACGCGCTGCCCTGGTCGGTGGCGCACTACGTGGCCCGTTCGCGCGAGCCGGCCCTGCTGTCGGACGCCGGCCTGCCGCACGCCTTCGCCGCCGATCCTTACCTGCTCAAGGAGCGTCCACGCTCGGTGCTGTGCCTGCCGCTGCTGCGCGGCGCCGAACTGGTGGGCCTGCTGTACATGGAGCACGCGCTGCTGGACCACGCCTTCGGCCCCGAGCGCGTGCAGCTCTTGGCCACGCTGGCGGCACAGGCGGCCATCTCGCTCGAGACCTCGCGCCTGTACGCCTCGCTGCAGGAAGGCCAGGCCCGCATCCGGCGGCTGGTGGACGCCAACATCATCGGCATCCGCTTCGCGCATGCCGACGGCCGCATCTTCGAAGCCAACGACGCCTACCTGCAGCTGTTGGCGCGCACCCGCGAGGACCTGGCCGCGGGGCTGCTGAACACCCGCGCCATCACCCCGCCGGAGTACGACGCCGCCGAAGCGCGTGCCGCCGCCCAGCTGGCCGCGGAGGGCCGCTACGCGCCCTTCGAGAAGGAATACGTGCGCCCCGACGGCACGCGCGTGCCGGTGCTGTCCGGCGGCACCTGGCTGGACCCGGCGCAGCGCAGCACCGTGGGCTTCGTGCTCGACATCAGCGAGCGCCGCCAGGCCGAGGCCGAACGCTCGGCGCGCCAGGCCGCCGAGCTGGCCAACCGCGCCAAGAGCGAGTTCCTGGCCAACATGAGCCATGAACTGCGCACGCCGCTCAACGGCATCCTGGGCTATGCGCAACTGCTGCTGCTGGACGAGGGGCTCAGCGTGGAGCACCGGCGCGGGCTGGGCATCATCCAGCAGAGCGGCGAGCACCTGCTGACCCTCATCAACGACATCCTCGACCTCTCGCGCATCGAGGCCGGCAAGGTCGAGCTGGTCGTCGACGCGGTGGACCTGGACGCGCTGCAGCGCACGGTGTTCGACATCGTGAGCCTGGACGCGCAGCGCAAGGGCCTGAGCTTCGAATGCGTCGGGCCGGGGCCGCTGCCGGCGCTGCAGGCGGACGAGAAGCGGCTGCGCCAGGTGCTGCTGAACCTGCTCAACAACGCGGTGAAGTTCACCCCCGCGGGCCGGGTGTCGCTGCGCATCCTGCTGCGCGAGCGCGACGAGCGCCAGGTGCGCCTGCGCTTCGAGGTGGAGGACACCGGCATCGGCATCGGTGCCGAGCAGCTCGGGCGGCTCTTCCGGCCCTTCGAGCAGGCGCCGCAGGTGCAGCGTCACTTCGGCGGCACCGGCCTGGGCCTGGCCATCAGCCGGCAGCTGGTGACGCTGATGGGCAGCGACATCCATGTCGACAGCGAGCCGGGGCGCGGCAGCTGCTTCCGCTTCGAACTGGTGCTGCGCCTGGCGGCGCGCGCGCCACCGCAGCAGGCCATGGACCTGCGCGCCATCGCCGGCTACGAAGGCCCGCGCCGCAGCGTGCTGGTGGTGGACGACATCGAGGCGAACCGTGCGCCGGTCGTCAGCTTCCTCGCGGGTCTGGGCTTCGAGGTCCAGGAAGCCGACACCGGCGAGGCCGCCCTGCGCTGCGCCGAGGCCCACCCGCCCGACCTGGTGGTGATGGACAGCCAGATGCCGGTGATGGACGGGCAGGAGGCGACGCGGCGCCTGCGCGCCACCGAACGCTTCCGCACGCTGCCGGTCATCGTCGTCTCGGCCAACGCCTCGGGCGTGGAGGAACAGGCCTGCCGCGCCGCCGGGGCCGACCAGTTCCTGCGCAAGCCGCTGGACCTGGCCCGCCTGCTGGGCGAGGTGGGCCGCCTGCTGGGCCTGGCCTGGCGCTGGCGCGCCGCGGCGGCCGAGCCCGAAGGCGATGCGGCGCTGGAGCTGCCGCCGCCGCCGGAGATGGCGGCGCTGATGAAGGTGGCGCGCATCGGCAACATGCGCGAGATGAAGGCGCAGGCCGGCCGCCTGGCCGCTCAGGATGGGCGTTACAAGCCCCTGTGCGACCGCCTGTGCCGGCTGGCCGACGACTTCGAGTCGATGGCGATCGTCGACCTGCTGGAC
>CBIHPZ010000139.1:0-8085 GCA_966211865.1 uncultured Aquabacterium sp. | reverse complement strand
ACCGCGCGCGCAGCGCCAGCGCCCTGGCGCTGGAGGCCTCGCAGATCGCCGAACGGGGCGGTGCGGTGGTGGGCGAGGTGGTGGGCCAGATGGACTCGATCAGCGGCAGCTCGCGCAAGATCGTCGACATCATCGAGGTCATCGAAGGCATCGCCTTCCAGACCAACATCCTGGCGCTGAACGCGGCGGTGGAGGCCGCACGCGCCGGCGAACACGGCCGCGGCTTCGCGGTGGTGGCCAACGAGGTGCAGGGCCTGGCCCGGCGCAGCGCGGTGGCGGCCAAGGAAATCAAGCAGCTGATCCACGACTCGGTCGAGCACGTGGACCATGGCGCGGCCATGGTGCAGCGCGCCGGCGGCACGATGCAGGAGATCGTCGGCGCGGTGCGCCAGGTCACGGGCATCCTGGGCGAGATCTCGCAGGCCCTGGGCGAACAGAGCCAGCGCATTGCCGAGGTGGACCGCGCGGTGGGCGAGATGGGCAGCGTGACCCAGCAGAACGCCGGGCTGGTTCAGCAGGCGGCCAGCGCCGCGGCTTCGCTGGCCGAGCAGGCCGGCGAGCTGCAGAAGGTGGTGGGCGAATTCAAGCTCGACCCCGAGGAAGCGGTGGCCTGACGCACAAAAGGAGCGTCCATTTGCATCGACAACGCGGCCCGGTGGCCGCGTTGCCGTTTCTGCAGGGAACGCGGGCGGCGGGCGTTGGGGGCGGCAGCCGCCAGGGTTCGCGCCCCGGGGGCGCAGGCCGTCGCGCCACGCCCTCCGGGAAATCCGCAGGGCGCCGCGGCCATGACTTCGTTTCTGATCGGGGCTCCCTCCAGGAGACCCGCGCAAATGACCCGTCCCCCGATCGGCCGCTTCACCCGTGCCCTGGTCGCCGCCGCGGCCGGCCTGTTCACCGCCGGCGGCGTGCTGGCCGGCACCGTCACCGTCGTCACGTCCTTCCCGAAGGAGCTGACGCAGGCCTACAAGACCGCGTTCGAGAAGGCCAACCCGGGCATCCGGCTCGAGATCCTCAACAAGAACACCGTGCAGGGCATCGCCTACGTGCGCGAGCTGCCGGTGGGCCAGCGGCCGGAGGTGTTCTGGGCCTCGGCGCCCGATGCCTTCGAGGTGCTGGCCGGCCAGAAGCTGCTGGACAAGGTGGCCGACCTGGCCAACAAGGCCGCGCCCACCAAGGTGGGCAACTACCCGATCAACGACCCCAAGGGCTTCTACCTGGGCCAGGCGCTGGCGGGCTACGGCCTGATGTGGAACACCCGCTACCTGGCCGCGCACAAGCTGCCGCCGCCCAAGGACTGGGCCGACCTGGTGAAGCCGGTGTACTTCGGCCACGTGGCCACCAGCAGCCCGTCGCGCTCGGGCACCACGCACCTGACGGTGGAGACCATCCTGCAGGGCGAGGGCTGGGAGAAGGGCTGGTCGCAGATCCTGCAGATCGCCGGCAACTGCGCGGCCGTCACCGAACGCAGCTTCGGCGTGCCCGATGGCGTCAACAACGGCCAGTACGGCATCGGCCTGGTCATCGATTTCTTCGGCCTGGCCGGCAAGTTCTCGGGCTTTCCGGTGGAGTTCATCTACCCCGCGGTGACCGCGGTGGTGCCGGCCAACATCGCGCTGGTGGCCGGCAGCAAGAACCCCGAGGAGGCGAAGAAGTTCATCGCGTTCTCCGTGTCCACGGAAGGCCAGCAGCTGCTGGTGAACCCGCAGATCTCGCGCCTGCCCATCCTGCCGCCCACGGCCTTGAAGATGCCGCCCGGCTACCCGAATGCCTTCGACGTGGCCAAGCGCGCCAAGGTGCACTTCGACCCTGATCTGTCCGAGTCCCGCTACAACGTGGTCTCGGCCATGTTCGACCAGACCATCACCTTCCGCCTGAAGGAACTGCAGGCCGCCACCAAGGCCATCCACGAGGCCGATGCCGCACTGGCGAAGAAGCCGAATGCCACCGCCGCGGCCCTGCTGGCGCAGGCGCGCGAGCTGGCCTTCTCGCCGGTGGTGGGCAGCAAGATGGCGGGCGACAAGGAGTTCCTCGCGCTTTTCACCGCCAACAAGAAGGACGCCACGGTGAACAAGCAGGTCACCGGCCTGGAGGACAACTGGAACAACAAGGCGCGCGAGCACTACGCGCGCGCGAAGCAGCTGGCCGAACAGGCGCTGGGCCAGGCGCGGTGAGACGGGTGCGCGCACCGTACCTGGCCCGAAGGCCGCGTCTTTTGAGGGTTGGAACCATGTGCGGAACACCTTGTGCATGGAATGCGCGCTGCCCGCGCAGCGCTCGCGGCGCATGCGGCGCAGGCCATGCAGGGGCGCAGCCGTGACGGCCGCTTCGTCCGCGGGCGCCAGCCTGCCGCCGCCGCCCGGTGCGCGCGCCGTGGCCCACCCCGCCCGCCACCCCGGCGCGTGGATCGCCGGCGCGCTGGTGCTGGCCTTCCTGCTGCTGTTCTTCGTGCTGCCGGTGGGGCGGGTCTTCATCACGGCCTTCCTCGAACAAGACGGACGCT
This sequence comes from uncultured Aquabacterium sp., assembly GCA_966211865.1. Classification (GTDB taxonomy): domain Bacteria; phylum Pseudomonadota; class Gammaproteobacteria; order Burkholderiales; family Burkholderiaceae_C; genus Pseudaquabacterium. The sequence goes on along the minus strand of CBIHPZ010000139.1, from coordinate 5,585 downwards.
TCACGCTGGGCCACCTGCAGGCCTTCTTCGCCCACGGGCTGATGCGCGAGGCCTTCGTCAACAGCCTGGTGGTCGCGCTGGCCTCGGCCTTCGCCGCGGCGCTGATCGCGGTGCCGCTGGCCTATTTCACGGTGCGCTTCCGCTTTCGCGGCGCGGTGCTGATCCACACGCTGGGCGTGCTGCCGCTGGTGATGCCGCCCTTCGTCGGCGCGGTGGCGCTGCAGCTGATCTTCGGCCGCTCGGGCACGGTGAACCTGCTGCTGGGCGAGCACCTGGGCTTCACGCTGCCGATCATGGAAGGCCTGGGGGGCGTCGTCTTCGTCGAGGCCATCCACTACTTCCCGTTCATCCTGATGAACCTGGTGGTGGCGCTGCGCAACATCGACGGCGCGATGGAAGAGGCGGCACTGAACCTGGGCTGCCGCGGCTGGCGTCTTTTCTGGCGCGTCATATTCCCGTTGGCACTGCCGGGCTTCGTGGCCGGTGCGTCGCTGGTGTTCGTGAAGGTCTTCGACGACCTGGGCACGCCGCTGGTGATGGGCCAGACCAACCTGCTGGCGCCGCAGGCCTACTTGCGCATCACGCAGGTGGGGCTGGAAGACCCGCTGGGCTACGTCATCAGCGTGATCATGATCGTGTTCTCCATCCTCGCGATGGCGCTCTCCACGCTGGCCTTGCGGGGCAAGGACTTCTCCACCTTGCAGAAGGGCGGCGTCAGCATCCGCCAGCGCGCGCTGTCACGCGCCGGCAGCGTGGCCGCCTACGCCTGGATCGGCCTCGTGCTGCTGGTGGTGCTGTCGCCGCACCTGGGCGTGCTGCTGCTGAGCGTGGCCCGGGTGTGGAGCTTTTCGCCGCTGCCCGACGCCTACACGCTGGCGCACTACGCCACCGTGTTCCAGGACGCCACCGGCATGATCCAGAACACGCTGCTGTACTGCGGCGCCGCGGCGCTGCTGGACGTGGTGTTGGGCGTGACCATCGCCTACCTGATCCTGCGCACGCAGCTGCCCGCGCGCCGCTGGCTCGACGGCATCGCCACCGCGTCGCTCGCCGTGCCCGGCATCGTGCTGGCCATCGGCTACCTGCGCCTCTTCAAGGGCGTGACCTGGCCCGGCACCGACCTGCTGGTGACCAGCAGCTGGCTGCTGATCATGGTGGCCTACGCGGTGCGGCGGCTGCCCTATGCACTGCGCTCCTGCGTGGCCGCGCTGCAGCAGCTGCACGTGTCCCTTGAAGAAGTGGCCGAAAGCCTGGGCGCCACCAAGCTGCGCACCATCCGCCGCGTGGTGGTGCCGCTGATGGCCGGCGGCATCCTGGCCGGCTTCGTCACCAGCTTCATCACCGCGGCGGTGGAGCTGTCGGCCACCATCATGCTGGCCTCCAGCCAGTCGCAGGCGCCGATGAGCTACGGCATCTACCTGTACATGCAAAGCGTGGCCGGGCGTGGCCCGGGCGCCGCGCTGGGGGTGCTGGCGATCGTGGTGGTGGGGCTGGGGACCTGGGTGTCGCAGCGGGTGGTGGAGCGCAGCAGCCATCAATCAATAGCGCTTGATGCAGGCGAGGACGCTCAGATTAGGCGCTAGTGGTGCCGGCTCACTTGGCTTCGGGGCATCCCGAGGAAGGCAGGCTGCGAACGATCTGTCGCGCGGCGGTCAACGTCGCCCAGTCGCCCGCCGACTCGACCAGGGCCGTGCGCAGATGGCCCACGGCCGTGTCCAAATCACCGCCGGCCTGGCACGGCAAGCGGGCGAAGCGGCTGCAGAACTCCGCCACCGTCTTGGGCGCCTTCGCCGCTGCAGAGCCGAGCTTCTGGCCCGGGACTGGCAGGGGCGGACCCGCAACGAGTTGGCTCAGTGCGTCGGTTGCGTCCTCCCATCGGTCATGCATGCCGAACTTCACGAACCGCAGGTAGGCCTGGCCGTCAGCGACGGTCAGCTGCTCGATGAAGCTTTCCATCAACCGATTCGCTGACTGGGACACCTTGGGCAGCATTCGTTCGTCCGCCGGCGTTTCTCCGGGCACCAGGCTGATGCTGCGCAACTTGGCGGCGGTGCCGCGCCCAATGGCCTTGTTGAAGGCGGCGTCCAGTTCCGCACCCAAGCCATGGGCATCGGCCAATCGCACCAGCCGGGCGAGCGGCCAGCCCCAGTACTGGCCAGAACGATCGTCCGTGAGCTTGCCGCTCACCTTCGTGAGCGCCAGGATGATCTCGTGTATGGCTTCCGCCCGGCGGCCTTCCGGCGATTCACGGAAGGCGTCCCAGATGGCGACTTCCTCCGCGCTGAACATGTGTCTCGCCAGGACGGACCGCGTGTCTCGCAAGGCGCCCCAATACGGCTCCTGCGGCAGGTCCGTGTGGGCCTCGCCCGTCATCCAGCGGAGCAACTCGTTGGCGGCGGTGACCGTGGCCGGCGACGGCTGCTTGGGGAACTTGTCCTTCGAGGCGGAACATCGGCCCAACAGGAATGCGCGCTGCGCATGCTCGATGGCCTTCAGCTGGAAGTAGACGCCCAGCTTGATGTGCTCCCGCCAGGCGGCCGACCCGGCGAGTCCGTGGGGCGCCTGCACCGCTGTCGCCTGCGCGTGCGCCGCACCGGAGGTCATCGCTGCGAGGGCAAGCACTGGCGCCAGCACGAGCCCATACAGGCCGGACTTGAGCCGGTTCTTCGAGCCGAGGTTCGCCCAGGGCTTGCGGGGGTCGTGCATTGGCGAATGCCTTGTCGGAGGGAGAGCGGGGCCCGGATTGTGGCGGGATGCGCGGACCGCCTTCACTGGCGCGTGCTGCAGCAGCGGCGCTGACGTCCGCACCGCAGCGAGCGGTGCAGGGGGATACGCGGCCTCGAAGATTCGTCGTGTGCTGAGCGGTGCGCCGTCAGGGCGCCATGGTGTCGCCGTCGAGGGTCGGCGGTACAAAGCTTGCCGCCACGGCCGCCACCGCCGCCAGGTTGCGCCCGTGCGCAGTTGCCGCTGCCGCCGGCTCGCGGCCCGGGTCCTCGAAGCCATGGTCACCGCCCACGATGGCCACGCGCGTGTTCGTCGGCGCAGACGCCGCAAAGCGCAGCAGCACTTGGGTGGCGCACAACGGATCCTTGTCCCCCGAGACCAGCATGAGGGGCCGCCGCTGCCGCGCGAGGCCGGGATAGTTCTCCTCGGCTTCCGATCGCTCGACCGCCTGGCCTGCGGGAACACGGCTGCAGACCGGTGTCAGCAAGAGCGCACTGCGCAGGCCGTCATCGGCCGTGAATGCCCGCCACGCGACCACCGAGCCCAGCGACTTTCCTCCCACCGCGATGCGGCGACGATCGACCATCGCGTGGCCGCGGGCGGCTGCGATCACGGCCTGTGTGTCCTGAAGCTCTTTCTCGAGGCCGGCCGATGGCTGACCCCGTGGCTCCGAAGTGAAGTAGGCCCAATCGAACCGAAACACGGCAATGCCACTTTGAACGAGTGCCTTTCCGACGGCCTCCAGAGCAGGAAGCCGCATGTGATAGCCCTGGCCGGGGGCGAGCACCACCGCTGGGTGCGGGCCGGGACCAGTGGGGAATTCGGCGATCACTGAGACTTTTCCCCCGTGTGCGCTGTCAATAAGGAACGCTTCGGCGAATGCGGACATCGGAAGGCCGATGGCGCCCGTTGCCGCTATTGCACAAAGGATTGAACGCATGCCAATTGATACTTGGATGAGAGGGAGACGCACGCGAACCGTCGCATGTGCAACCGGGGTCACCAGGGGCTCGCGGCCGGTGTGCTCCGCGCGGGCAAGGGGCCCGGCGTGGATTTGTGCTGCACGGCGCCAGGATTCATGAAAGGCCGGTCACTTCGGGTGGGTTTGCGATGGAGGCCTTGACCAGGTCCCAGCGCGCGCAGTCACGGCGACGGCCTGCCCCGCAGGGAACGGATGGCCTCGCCGGCCGATCTTGCTTGGATGCTTGGTCCTCGCGCATAGCCCTTCTGCTTCAGTTCCTCTCCCAGCAAGAAGTTCGCTACCAGCCCGGAGAGCATCCAAATTGAAGCGAAGGCCGCGACGATCATCCACTGAATGCCCGACGCGCTGGATGTGGCTGGATCATCGAATGACCGAATGACGAAAGGCGCACCCCAGGTGAAGATGGCGGAAAGCGTGAATGTCAGCCACATTCCATTGAAGAGAAACCAAAGTGGACCGACCCAGAATGCAGTCCAACTGAAACCCTGCTTGACGGCGACCACAGCCGGCTTTCGCCTGGAATGGGTGTAGATCTGGAAAGTCCGCAGGTTCGATCGCTCTGAAGTGACCTCATCTGGGCCGGCGTCGTCTCCAGTCGCACGGGGGTCGATGTCGATCTGAAACGCGCCAGCCTCGAGCGATTCGATGGTCCTTCTGGCTTCGCCAGCAAGCGAAGCAGGCACGAGCACCCTCACTCCGCCTGCAGCGTTGCTCATCCATGGGTTGGCTTGAAGGAAATTCGCATCTGCGACTCTGGCCGCCAAGCCCGAGGCAACCAAGCTTTCCTTCAGCAGGTGCGCCTCGGTCGGGGTTTCGCATGTTGCGACGGTGACGAAATCGCCCTCGTAACCCGGTGCTGGTTCGTTCATCTGTTCTCTCCCGCTTTCCCGCGAAGGCTCCTGAGGGACCACAGGAGCCGGTCGAGTCTATGAGCACCCCGTGCTTCCGCCACACTGGATTCGTGGGGGGAACGCCCCTGCGCAACAATCACCCGATCCCCCTCATTCAGGAGACCCCCATGCCCCGCCAAGCCGACCAGGACGAAAAGGAAACATCCTCCAACGCCAAGCCCGAGGCCATGGGCCGGCTGGAAGAGCAGCTGATCTTCCGCTCGCGCCACCTGCTGGTGTTCGGCGAGATCGACGACAAGCTGGCGCAGGCGGTGTGCCGCCGGCTGCTGGCGCTGGCCGAGGATTCGGACGCGCCGATCACGATGCTGGTGTCCTCGCCCGGTGGCCACGTGGAGTCCGGCGATGCCATCCACGACATGATCCGCTTCGTGCGCGCGCCGGTCACCACGGTCGGCACCGGCTGGGTCGCCAGCGCGGGCGCGCACATCTTCCTGGCGCCGCCGAAGGAGCGCCGGGTGTGCCTGCCCAACACGCGCTTCATGATCCACCAGCCGGCGGGCGGCGCCGGTGGCCAGGCCAGCGACATCGCGATCCAGGCCAAGGAAATCCTGCGCACGCGCGAGCGCATCGCGAAAGTCATCTCGCGCCAGACCGGCCGCAAGGTGGAGCAGGTGCTGGCCGACATGGAACGCGACCACTGGATGAATGCCGAGGAGGCCGTGGCCTACGGCATCGTCTCGCGCGTCATCGAGCAGCAGAAGGACCTGGGCTGAACCTGTCCGTCGTCAACGGGTCCCAGCGCCTGATTGACGCGGCCGGCTGGTGGATGCGGCCGGCTGAAGGGTGCGGCCAACTGATGGGTGCGGCCGACTGACGGGTGCGGCCGGCTCATCGGCGCCTGGCGATGCGAACGGGCGTTCGGGCCGCTCAGCGCGCGCGGTGGCGCGTCCCTTCCTTCACCTATTCCTCCGAAGTCCCCTCCCGCACCCGCCAGCGCCCGGCCATGCTGGCCAGGCCGCCCTGGATGG
>CBIHPZ010000138.1:0-8158 GCA_966211865.1 uncultured Aquabacterium sp. | reverse complement strand
GCATGTGCTGCAGCGAGACGAACACCGCGTCGTACAGCGCGGTGCCGCCGGTCATCTGCAGGCCGTCGGCAAAGTCGCGCACCTTGCCCAGCATGGCGAGCTTGGCCTCGCTGTCGGCCTGCAGCTGCACGCCGCGGGCGCCGGGCGCGCCGGCCGGCACCTCGAAGCGGGTGAGGCCGTAGGGCTGCTCGGAGAAGGGCTGCAGCCACAGCTTCTCGCGGTTGGTCAGCCGCGCGATGCGGCCGGTGAGCGAGGCATCGGCCCCGGCGATGTAGTGGATGGCCTGCACCAGCTGCTGGCGGCGCCCGCCACCCTGCATGCTGCCGCTGGTGTCCAGCACGAAGGTGGACGCGATGGGCGTGCGGAACTCGTTGAGGTAGGCGGCGATCAGGCCATCGGCCAGCGCGCGGTCGGGGGAGAACGGCAGCTCCACCTGCAGGCCTTGCTTGGGCAGCAGGTCTTCCACCTTGGCGGCGAACTCGGGCTTGATCGGTCGCCGCAGCGTCTGCCGCGCCAGCCACAGCTGGGCCGGTTCGCTCTTCAGGTACTCGGCCACCTTCTGGTAGTCGGCGCGGCGCGCGTCGTTCAGCAGCATGAAGGGGTAGTCCGCCGTGCTGACGCCTTCGTAGGGGTAGATCAGCTGCAGCTTCTCGCGCAGCTTGCCCGAGTTGTTGAGGCTGAGCAGCCAGCTCTCGTAGTTGATGAAGGCATTGACCCGCGTGCCCTGCTGCAGGATGAACTGCTCGGACAGATACGTGGAGTTGTCGCCCGGCAGCTTGTAGCCCTTGAGGAAGTCGGCGATGGCGCCGCGGTCCACGTCCGCCGCGTTGAGGGCCTCGGTCTTGCCGCTGGTGGCGGCCACCACGCCCATCAGCGCCATGAAGCCCTGGTTCGACGTGGCGGGGTTGGACAGCGCGTAGTTCAGCTTGCCGGCCTTGGCGGCGGCGGCGATGTCCTTCCACGTCAGCTTCGACGCCACCGCGGGATCGGCCCAGCCGATGCGCTTGGCGTCGGATTCGCTCACGCCGATGGCGATCGGCGACAGCATGATCTTGTCCTGCAGCTTCACGCGCGACTGGCCCTGCGCGTCGGACAGCAGGTACTTGGCGTTCGCGAACCAGGCCGCGTCGGCCGGCGTGGCACCGGTCAGCACGGCCTCGGTGCTTTCCATCGTGCCGCCGAACTGGAACTTCAGCCGCACACCGGTGGCCTTGGCCACCATCTCGGCCAGCGGCTCCAGGTCCTTCAGGTCGCTGGTGGCCAGCACCTTGAACTCGGGCGCGGCGGGCGCGGCGGAGCCACCGCCCCAGCCGTCCTGCGCCTTCGGTGCGGGCTCGTCCTTCTTGCCGCAGCCTGCAGTCAGGGTCCCCAGCGCCGCCAGGGCGATCGCGGCAGCCGCGAGGAAGCCACGCCGGAACATCATTGCGTCATCTCCTTGGCCACCGTGTCGATCATGTCGGCCATGATTTCGAAAGCCGGTGGGTCCACCACCTGCGTCAGCCGCGGCTCCACCGCCAGGCCGGTGGCCTTCACCGCATCGACGAAGCGCTGCGTGTCGGCGATGCGGAAGCCGTACTCCACCGCGATGCCCTGCAGTTCGGCGTTGTTGGACAGCAGGTCCGCCAGCGCCTTCGAGCGTTCATTGGTCGCGATGAACACCACCTTGTTGACGATGGTGGGCTGCGGGTACAGCAGCACCATGTCGGCCGCCACGCCCTTCTTGGCCAGCGCATAGCTCACCAGCTGGTTCTCGTAGATGAAGGCCAGCGGCGTCTTGCCGATGCCGATGGCGACGTAGTCGTCGAAGTTGCCGTTGACGTAGTTCTCCTGGTAGCCCTGGCGCTTGAAGAGCTCCACCAGCTTCAAAGCGGTGGCCTGCGCGGTGGCGCGGTCGGTCACCACGTCGCCCAGCAGCGCGTGGCTCGTCAACGCCAGGTACATCGCGGCGGAATTGCTGCGCCGCACGTCCGTCGTGGAGACCAGCACGCTGCGGCTCACGTCGTAGGCGCCGGCGTCCTTGAAGTCCTTCCAGCGCTTCTTCTTCAGCATCAGCTCGGTCAGCTTGGCCATGTCCACGCCGTAGACCTTGGGGCTCAGCGGCTTGGCGATGCCATTGGCCACCAGGATCTTCGCGATCGGCTCCCAGCTGGCGATGACCATGGGCGTGAAGAAGGGCGAGGACTGCGCGGCCGCCACGTTGGCCTTGCGCGCGGCATCGGCGATCTGGTTGGCGGCGACGACGCCGGAGGGGAAGAGGAAGTCCGGCATGGCGCCGGCCACCACCTTGCCTGCCATCTCGCGGCTGCCGATGCGCACCACGTTCACCGGCAGCTTGTTCGCCGCCAGCACCTTGATGACGCGCGGGTCCTTGAAGAACGGCTCGACGTCGAGCGCGATGACGCCGTTGAGCGGCGTGGCGGACGCGATGGCCTGCTGTTCCTGCTGCTGCGCCCGGTCCTTGCGCTGGCCTTGCAGCGCGTAGAACAGGGTGCCTCCGAACGCGAGCAACAACACCAGCGTGATCAACGCCCGCATCGTCTTGGACATCCGGTTCCGCTCCTTGCGACGCCCCTGTACGGCAGGGGGCGGCGGCATTATGCGCACAGCTCCCGCGGGACGAAGGTCATGCGACGGGATGCCCGTCCCGCAGCGCCAAACGTATGCTGACGGGATGGACGACACCCAGCTGCTGCGCTACTCGCGCCACATCCTGCTCGACGAGATCGGCATCGAGGGCCAGCGCCGGCTGCTCGGCGCACACGCGCTGGTGATCGGCGCCGGCGGCTTGGGCTCGCCGGTGGCGCTGTACCTGGGCACGGCCGGTGTCGGCCGCATCACGCTGGTGGACCACGACACGGTGGACCTGACCAACCTGCAACGCCAGATCGCGCACACGCAGGCCCGCGTCGGCCGCCTGAAGGCCGAGTCGGCGCGCGAGGCCATCGCCGCCATCAACCCGGACGTGCGGGTGGACGCCATCACCCAGCGCGCCGACGCGGCCTGGCTGGACCAGGCCGTCGCCGCGGCCGACGTGGTGCTGGACTGCAGCGACAACTTCGCCACCCGCCAGGCGGTGAACGCGGCCTGCGTGGCGCATGCCAGGCCGCTGGTGTCGGGCGCGGCCATCCGCTTCGATGGGCAGGTCTCGGTCTACGACACCCGCGACCCACACGCGCCCTGCTACGCCTGCCTCTTCCCGCCCGACGCCACCACCGCCGATGCGCACTGCGCCACCATGGGTGTGTTCGCGCCGCTGGTGGGCATCATCGGCACGCTGCAGGCGGCCGAGGCGCTGAAGCTGCTGGCGGGCGTGGGCTCGTCATTGGCGGGGCGGCTGCAGATGCTGGACGCGCGCACGATGGAGTGGACCCAGATTGCGATCGGCCGGCAGCCGGACTGCCCGGTGTGCGCGTCCCGGAAGGGCTGAACGCAGGCCGCCCGATCGGTCACGCGCCCAGTTCGTCCGCCAGCGCCAGCAGGTCGGCGACCCGATGGTGCGGCGTGCCGCGCGGCCGCGCCGGGGGCGGCAGCTCGGGCCGCTCGATCCAGGCCGCACGCAGGCCGGCGGCCAGGGCGCCGTCGACGTCCAGTTCGCCGTCGTCGCCGATGTGCAGCACGGCCGCGGGTGCCACGCCAGCCAGATTGCAGGCCGCATGGAAGATCGCCGCCTCGGGCTTGCCCACGCCGAAGGCCTGCGCGCTGATGGCGCCGCGGAAATAACGGCCGAGGCCGACGCGCACGACGTCCGCATTGCCATTGCTCAGTGCCACGAGGGGCCAGCGCGCGGCCAGGCGGTCCAGTGCCGGAATGACGTCGGCGAAGAACTCCACGCGCTGGCGCTCGGCGAAGAAGGCCTCGAACGCCGCCTCGGCCAGGGCGGGATCGTCGCCGTGGTCGGACAGCGCGCGGCGGATCGATTCCAGCCGGATGCGCGACAGGTTGTGCTGCCAGTCGGGCTGCTCCAGCGCCACCGCGTTGCGCAATGCGCGCAAGGTGGCGCGGTCATGCGCGGCGGCGGTGGCGGGGGCGTGCTCGGCGAGCCACTCCATCAGCCGCGCCTCCGCTCGTTCGATGGCGGGCCACACCGGCCACAGCGTGTCGTCCAGGTCCAGGGTCAGTGCCGCGATCGTCGTCATGGGGCCGAATGCTAGGCGCTTCGTGCGCCGCACCCTGGCGTAAGCTCGCGCGCATGGACAACAAGACCCCCGACAAGCTGCCGGACCTGACGGCGCGCAACTTCCCTTCCGCCGAAGAAGAGGCGCACCTCGTCAAACCGGTGTCGCTCTATGGCGGACCGGAGAGCAGCTACCGGCTGGCCTTCACCGACACCGACTTCATCCTGCGCGAAGAGCTGCGCCCGGTGCGCATGCAGCTGGAGCTGCTGAAGCCCGAGCTGGTGCAGGCCGAGCAGGGCATCGAATCGACCATCGTGATCTTCGGCAGCGCGCGCATCCTGCCGGCCGACGTGGCGCAGGCGCGGCTGGACGCGGCGCGCGCCACGGGCATCGAGGCGAACGAGCGCCGCGCCGAAGCCGCCTTGCAGATGAGCCTGTACTACGAGGAAGCGCGCCGTTTCGCCGCCCTCGTCACGCGGCGCTCGGCCACGCTGGAGACGCCGATCTACGTCGTCACCGGCGGCGGCCCCGGCATCATGGAAGCGGGCAACCGCGGCGCGCACGAGGTGGGCGGCAAGAGCATCGGCCTGAACATCGTGCTGCCGCACGAGCAGGAGCCGAACCCGTACATCACGCCGGAGCTGTGCTTCCAGTTCCACTACTTCGCGCTGCGCAAGATGCACTTCGTGATGCGCAGCATCGCGCTGGTGTGCTTCCCCGGCGGCTTCGGCACCTTGGACGAGCTGTTCGAGACCATGACGCTGATCCAGACCGGCAAGAGCCGGCGCCGGCCCATCCTGCTGTTCGGCCGCGCATTCTGGGAGAAGCTGATCAACTTCCAGCACCTCGTCGACACCGGGATGATCAGCCCCGGCGACCTGGGGCTCTTCCACTTCGTCGAAACGGCCGAGGAGGCCTGGGACCGCCTGGCCGAGCACTACGGCTTCGACGCCACGCCGACGCAGACGGGCGAGTTCGCGGACGACATCTGAAGAAGGCCTTCCGGCCCGCTGCCGCGCGGCCCGGGCGCGGGCCGCCCACTGCGCCCCCTGCGCCTGCTGGGCCCACTGCGCCCCACTATGCCTACCGCGCCCGCCCCGCCCGCGCCGTGCGGCGGCATCGCGCTTCAGCCGCGCTCATAACACGCTAGGAGCGCGGCAACCCGGGCTCGGCCGGCAGCCACAGCAGCGCCTGCAACCCGCCGCCTTCGCGCGGCTGCAGCTCGAAACGGGCGCCCAGCGCCTCGGCCAGGCGCTGCACGATGGCCAGCCCCAGGCCGCTGCCGCCGGTGGCGCGGTTGCGCGAGGGCTCGCCGCGCACGAAGGGCTGCAGCACCTTGGCCAGCTGCTCGGGCGGGATGCCGGGGCCACGGTCGCGCACGGCGATCAGCACGGTGCCGCCCTCGCCTGCTTCGAGCGCCAGCTCGGCCTGGCCCGCGAACTTCAGCGCGTTGTCCAGCAGGTTGCCGACGATGCGCTTCAGCGCCTCCGGCCGCGTCGGGCGCACGCAGGGTGCGGCGGGCGCCCAGGCCACGGGCTGGCCGGCGTCGATGCGATCGCAGGCGATGGCGTCCAGCAGCGCCGCCAGGTCCACCGGCCGTGGTGGCTCCAGCGCGGCATGGGCGCTGCGGGCGTAGGCCAGGCCGCTGTCGACCAGCTGCTGCATCTCGTCCAGGTCGGCCTGCAGGCGCGCCCGCAGGCCATGGGGGCCTTCGTCGGGCAGCAGCTCGCTGCGCAGGCGCAGGCGGGTGATGGGGCTTTGCAGGTCGTGCGAGACGGCGGCCAGGATCTGCACCCGCTCGGCAATGCGCTCGGCCGTCTGCGCAGCCAGGCGGCGTTGCATGGTGTTGAAGGCGGCGGCAGCGCGGCGCAGTTCGCTGGGGCCCTCTTCGGGCAGCGGCGGGGCTTGCGGGTCCTCGCCCAGGCGCGTGGCCGCGCCGGCCAGCGTGGCCAGCGGACGGGTGACCAGGCGCGCGGCCAGCAGCACGCTGAGCGCCAGCAGCAAGGCCTGCAGCGACCAGCGCAGCAGCGCTTCGGGCGAAGGGCGGCGCTGTGGTGGCGTCAGCACCAGGGTCAGCGCTTGGCCATCGGCGAGGCGCAGGCCGATCTGCCACTCCGGCGCGCGGCCGTCGGGATGCGGCACGGCGGCGGCGCCGACCACCCGCGCCGCGCCGAGCCGAGCCAGCAACTGCGCATGCACGTCCTTCAGGGCGGGGGCGTACGCGTCCGCCAGCGCCATGTCCTGCGGGAAGGCGGGGGCCCGCGCTGACGGGCTTGCCGGTGCGCTTCCCGGTCCGCTTGCCGGTGCGCTTGACGGGGCAATGGCCGCGGCAGAGGCCGCCCCTGCAGCGGCCGGCGAGGCGTTCGGCGTGCGCCCCGCGGCACCCGCCTGCGGCGCCTCCAGCCGCCAGCGGTAATGCGCCCGGTCGAGCTGCGGCAGCCAATCGGCGCGCTCGGCCGGCGGCAGGCGGTCCAGCAGCCGCAGCGCGGCGTCGACATCGCGCGCCAGGTAGTCGCGCATCATCGCGTCGCCTTGTGCCGCGCTTTCGCGCATCGCCGACCACAGCGACAAGCCGTACGCCGCCAGCAGCCCCGCCACCAGCAGCAGCGCCACGCGGCCGGCGAGCGACGCGGGCCAGGGCTTCATCGAGCGCCGCCGGCGCCGGGCTCGGCCGGCGGGGCGGCCGTCACCTCCGCGCAGAACACATAACCCCCATTGCGAACGGTCTTGATCAGGCGCGGCTCCTTCGCCTCGTCGCGCAAGCGGCGGCGCAGGCGGCTGACCAGCAGGTCGATCGAGCGGTCGAAGGGATCGGCCTCGCGGCCCTGCGTCAGGGTCAGCAGCTGGTCGCGCGTGAGCACCCGCTGCGGGTGGTCGAGCAGCACGCGCAGCAGGCGGTATTCGCCGCCGGTCAGCGCCACCTCGGCGCCGTCGCGGTCCACCAGGTGGCGCGCGGTGGTGTCGAGCCGCCAGCCTTCGAAGGCCAGGAAGCGCGCCTCCTGCACCGCGCGCAGGTTGGGCGGCAGCATCCGCGTGCGCCGCAGCACCGAGCGGATGCGCGCCAGCAGCTCGCGCGTGGCGAAGGGCTTGGCCAGGTAGTCGTCGGCGCCCATCTCCAATCCGAGCACGCGGTCGGCCTCGTCGGCGCGCGCCGTCAGCATCAGGATGGGCAGCTGGCGCGCGTCGCGCACGCGCAGTTCGCGGCACAGCGCCAGGCCGTCCTCGCCCGGCAGCATCAGGTCCAGCACCAGCAGGTCGATGGGGTGCCGGGCCAGCACCTGGCGCATCTCGCGGCCCTGCGTGGCGGTGCTGACGCGGTAGCCGTGGCCACGCAGGTAGTCGGCCAGCAGGCCCAGCAACTGGCGGTCGTCATCGACCAGCAGCAGGTGGTCGGGGGTTTCGGTCATCGGCGTGGACCTTACGTGATCGGGCGGATGCAGGCCGCCGCTGGTTTGTATCGCTCTTTGTCTGCAGCGCGCGCAGACAGCTGGCGGCACACGTTGGCGCCCTGCCGAACACATCGGCGATACCGCACGCCGATGCAATGCGGGTCGTTCACCAACGACTGGAGTGGTCCCGCCATGCAACCTCGCCTGCTTCCCATCCTGACCGCGTTGTCGGTCGCCGTGATCACCAGCACCGCGGCCCATGCCGCCGAACCGCGCGGCCGTTACCTCACCGCCAGCGGCAACTTCGAGGTCGAGCTCGCGCGCTGCGGCGCCGCCCTGTGCGGCCGCGTCAGCAAGGTCATCGCCAACCACTCGATGAGCCGCCCCGGCGAGGCCATGCAGGCGGCCGACGCGCGCGACCCCATGGGCCTGCAGCTGCTGTCCAACTTCGTCGTGGACGGCGACACGGCCGCCGAGCCGACGCAATGGCGCGGCGACATCTACAACCGCGAGAACGGCAAGACCTATTCGTGCCTGATGTCGCTGGACGAGCGCGGCGACCTGGTGCTGCGCGCCTACGTCGGCCTGCCGCTGTTCGGCAAGACGCAGGTGTGGCAGCGGCTGGGCGGGCCGGCGTCCGCGCCGGGCACCACG
>CBIHPZ010000137.1:0-8215 GCA_966211865.1 uncultured Aquabacterium sp. | reverse complement strand
CTTGGCACTCGCCTTCAAACGCCCACGCTTATCGGCTGTTGATTTTTAAAGAGCTTTGCGGCTTTCGTCGCAAGTTGCTGATTCGTCATCAGCAGAGAGGTGAGATTATGACCGTTTTTTTGAAGCCTTGTCAACACCTTCTTTTCTTCGCTTTTCGCGTCGCGCCGTTTGCGGCGGCGGGTCAGCGATCAGCGGAGCCATAGATTATGGGTCGGCGCGCGAAGGAACGCAAGCCCCCTAGCACTGAAGGCTTTCAGGACGGCCGGGGGTGATCAGTACGGGCCGGGGGGTGATCAGTGCGGCGCGGCCAGCCCGATCAGCCGTGCCCACTCCGATGCCGGCTCGTCCCCTTGCATGGCAACGGGAAGAGCAGCCGCCAGGCGTGCGCTGTCCGCCCGAAGCAGGCGCTGCTTGACCGAGGAGATCTGCGCTGGGTGCATCGAGTAGCTGCGCAGGCCCATGGCGAGCAAGAGTTCCGCGAAGGCGGTGTCGCCCGCCATCTCCCCACACACGCTCACGGCCTTGCCGGCCGCATTCGCGGTGGCGATCACATCGGCGATGAGGCCGAGCACGGCCGGGTGCCATGGGTCGTACAGGTGGGCGACGCCCTCATCCGCCCGGTCGATGGCGAGCGTGTATTGGATGAGATCGTTGGTGCCGATCGAGACGAAGTCGAAGTAGCGCAGGAGGCGCGACAGCGACAGCGCCGCGGCGGGCACCTCGATCATGGCCCCGATCTCCACGTCGTTGAACGGCACGCCCGCTTCGCTGAGTTGCTGCTTCGCCCGGGCGACGGCTTCGAACGTCAGTTTTGCCTCGGTCATGTGCGCCACCATCGGCACCAGCATGCGGACCTTTCCGTAGGCGCTGGCCCGCAGGATGGCCCGGATCTGCTGCCGGAACATCGCCGGCTCGGAGAGGCTCCAGCGGATCGCTCGCAGGCCGAGCGCCGGATTCAGCGCGTGCTCATGCCGCAGCTCGTGGACGGTCAGCCGGTCCAGCGGCTTGTCGGCGCCGATATCGACGGTCCGGATGGTGACCGGCAGTCCCTTCATGCCGTGCACGGCCGCCCGGTACGCCTCGAACTGCTCGTCCTCGTCGGGCAGTTCTCCGTTCCGGTTCATGAAAAGGAACTCTGTCCGGAAAAGGCCCACACCCACCGCGCCGGCGTCCAGCGCGGCCGCCGCGTCGCCCGGCAGTTCGATGTTGGCCAGCAGCTCGACGGCCTGGCCGTCCAGCGTCACCGATGGCATGTGGCGCAGGCGGTCGAGCCTGGCCCGCTCCAGCGCGCTCTGGCGCTGCCTGAAACGGTACTCCTCCAGCACGATGGGCGATGGGTTGACCACCACGACGCCTGCGTCGCCATCGATGATGAGCCAATCGTCCTGCCTGACGAGGCGGCTTGCCTCCCGGGCGCCGACCACGGCGGGGATGTCCATGCTGCGCGCGACGATGGCGGTGTGTGAAGTGCGCCCGCCCACGTCCGTCACGAAGCCGGTGAACACGCTGCCCTTGAACTGCAGCATGTCCGCCGGCGCGATGTCGTTGGCCACCAGCACCAGCGGGTCCTCGCCAGCAAAATCGCGCGCCCCGCCGGCCGCCGGCAGCCGGCCGTCGCCCTTGGCCAGCGCGCCCAGCAGCCGCTCGGCCACCTGTTCGATGTCGGCCTTGCGTTCGCGGAGGTATTCGTCCTCCATCTCGTCGAACTGCCGGGCCAGCACCTCTGTCTGCGCGGAGATGGCCCATTCAGCGTTGTAGTGCCGCTGCTCGATCCAGTGCTTGGTCGCGTCCGCGAGGGTCTCGTCGTGCAGCAGCATGAGGTGCACGTCGAGCAGGGCCGCGAGCTCGCCGGGGGCATCGGCCGGTAGTTCACGCTTCAGGGTCGTGAGCTCATGCGCCACCAGATCGCGGGCCTGTCGCAAGCGGTCGATCTCCGCTGCCGCCTGCTCGGGGTCGATGAAGTAGTGCGCCACGTCGACGCGACTCGATGCCACCAGCACCGCCCGCCCGATCGCCACGCCTCTGGAAACGGGTAGTCCGAACACCTGGATGCTCATCCGGCTGACTTTAGCAGCGCCTTCCCGGCCCTTTCCAGCGAAGGCGGCGCGGTTGCAGGGCCACGTCACTTGGGCGTCATCGCCGGTTCACGGTCACGTCACCACGGTCGCCCAGCATGCCGGGCATCGAGCGGAGGCGACGACATGGAACTGCCCAACCCCACCCAGCCCGTCAGCAGCTTCGAACTGTCTGCACTGCGGCGTAACGAGCCGGTGCTGGACGTCGTCTGGGCGCGCCACCTGGACGAGGTGCGCGCCGCGCAACGCCTGCGCTACCAGGTGTTCGTCGACGAGATGGGCGCCCGGCCGGACGTGCCTGCGGGCACGCCGGAAGGCCACGATGCCGATCTTTTTGATCGTTATTGCGAGCACCTGATCGTGCGCACCCGCGAAGACCACCGCGCCCCGAGCACGGTGATCGGCACCTACCGCATCCTCACGCCCTGGGCGGCCAAGCGGGCGGGCGGCCTCTACAGCGACACGGAGTTCGACCTGACGCCGCTGCGCGCGCTGCGGCCGCGCATGATCGAACTGGGGCGTTCCTGCGTGCACGCCGACTGGCGGCAGGGCAGCGTGGTCATGCTGCTGTGGGGCGCGGTGGCCGACCTGATGCAGCGCAATGGCCTGGACACACTGATCGGCTGCGCCAGCATCGGCATGCGCGACGGCGGCCACGTCGCTGCCAGCCTGTGGCAGAAGCTCCGGCGGACGCATCTGGCGCCCGCGGAACACCGGGTGCAGGCGCGCCTGCCGCTGCCAGTCGAGCAACTTGAATCGCATCTGGCGGTCGAGCCGCCGCCGCTGATCAAGGGCTACCTGCGCTGCGGCGCACACGTGCTCGGCGCGCCAGCGTGGGACCCGACCTTCAACACGGCCGACCTGCCGTTGATGATGCGCCTGGCCAACCTGCCGGCGCGCTATCGCCGGCATTTCCTGGGCGGTTGAGCCCGGCGACCAAGCGGCCTACTGGCCTTCGCCGAACTTGTCGTCGATGAGGCCGCGCAACGCGGCCATCGCCGCTTCCTCGTCGGCGCCGTCGGTCTCGATCTCGATCTCGGTGCCCTGCCCGGCCGCCAGCATCATGACGCCCATGATGCTTTTCGCGTTGATGCGGCGGCCGCTGCGGGACATGTGCACGTCGCATTGGAAACCACCCGCCAGCTTGGTCAGCTTGGCGGAGGCGCGGGCGTGCAGGCCCAGCTTATTGCTGATGACTATCGTCGTTCGGATCATGGGCGGCAGGCTTCTGTGCCTGGTTCTGCGGACGTGAGCTGGCCAGCTGCATCACGCCCTGCGACGCGCCGGCCATGGCCACCGAGGTGAGGCGTTCGAGCGGCTCGGCCGCATGCCCCAGCGCACGCCAGAGCATCGGCACGTTGACACCCGCGAGCACGCGGGTGCCCGGCCGTTCGCCGAGCCGGCGCGCCACGTTGCAGGGCGTGGCACCAAAGACGTCGGTGAGGATGAGCCACTCGGAGTCGGGGCTGCCGTCGAGCTGGGCCGCGGCCATGCGCTCGGCGTCTTCCGCGGACTGGTCGGAGCGCACGTCGCAGACCGCCATGGCCGCGGCCTGCTCCGGAAAGATGTGCGCCGCGACCTCGCGCAGGGCGCTGGCCAGCGGGGCGTGGGCGATGACGAGCAGGCGAGCCATGGCAATGAGGGGCGAAGAATATCAGCGCCCGGCGGCCACCTGTCCCGCCACGGCCGGCGACCGTCGACCGTGCCACTGCGCCCACACGAACGCGGCCAGGCAGGCGACGAGAAAGAGGCCGAAGCTGGCACGAAAGGCGCCCAGCGTCGTGAAGCCAAGACCCCGCAGCGCGTCCAGCAGCAGGCCGATGCCCCACTGCAGCGCGAACACGCCGGCGAAGATCACCAGGTTGAAAGCCGACAGCGCGCGCCCGGCCAGCGCCGCCGGGAAGGCCTGCGCCACGGCCGGCTGGCTCAGCGACACCACGCTGGTGAACACGCACCACGCCGCCCAGCTGGCCGCGCCGGCCGAAGGGCCCGCCCACAGGATGGCGGCCAGCATCACGACGCCGGCCGGCCAGGCGCGGGCAATCACGCCTTCGGCGGTGCGCCCATTGCGCAGCAGCCGCGGCAGCACGATTCCCCAGCTGAGGAAGGCCAGCAGCATGCAGAAATTGACGAGGAAGAGGCCGCGGGCTGCCTGACCCGCTGCTTCGCCACCGACCTGCGTCAGCCAGGGGCCGATCCACAGCGACTGCATCGCGACCATGCCGCCATAGGCAAAGAAGCCCATCGGCGCCATGCGGACGAAGGCGGGGTGGCTGAAGACGACGCGATAGCCCGGCGCAGCGGCCGCGGCTTCCGTGGGCGCGGTCTCGGCCTGCGCGACCTGGTCGCGCGGGATCACCAAGGCGATGAGCAACGCCGCCGCCAGCAGCAGCGCCGCCACCGCGACGAAGAGCCCGCGCCAACCCAGCACCGGCAGAAGCCACTGCACCGGCAGCGTGGAAGCCAGCATGCCGAGCGAACCCGTCATCAGCATCCACGAGTTGGTGCGCATCTGCAGCGAAGGCGGGAAATGGTGCCGGTAGCTCGTCAGCGGCGCCATCAGGCAGGCCGATACGCCCAGGCCGATCATGAAGCGCGCCAGCAGCAGCTGCGGCAGGTCGCGCGCCAGCGCGAACGCCACGCAGCCGGCGATGGCGACGCCCAGCAGCACGAGCAGCACGCGTTTCGGACCGAAGCGGTCGAGCGCGCTGCCCAGCGGCAGCTGCGTGGCCGAGAAGCCGAGAAAGTACGCGCCGGCCAGCAAGCCGAGCTGCGCGGCGCCGAGCCCGAGTTCAGCGCTGAAGGTGGGCGCCAGGGTCGCCGTCACGGCACGCAGCAGCGCGGAAAAGAAGTACGCGAAGGCGAAAGCCAGGAACATGCGCACCATCAGGCGCGGGGCGGCTGCGCTCATTGGGGCGCCCTCCGGAAAGGAGGCACCACGCGCGCGGGGCAACGGCGCGGCGCACTCATGGCGCCCCCGCCGGCCGAACCGCCAGCGCAGTGCGGAAATGCTGCGCCAGCGGCTCGTCGGCGGCCGTGCCGATCACCGAGGCCTGGTAGACGTTCGGTCCGTACGAGAACACGGTCACCCAGGCCGCTGCGGGTTTGTCGTCCTGGCCGCGGCCCGCCCAGCGCCACTGGCGGGCCTGGGGCAGCGGCGTCATGCCGGCCACCTGGGCGGCTTCGCCGGCACCCACGGTGCCCCGCGCGTTCGAACGCGCCGCCTCGGCCAGCGAGGCCAGCGCCGCGCCCGCCTGCGTGGCATCGGCCAGGCGGACGTGGCCCAGCGCGAACAGAGCACCGTTGGACCGGCAGGCGAATACGCGCATCTCCGTGCGCTGGCCGGCGAGCAACACCGCGTCCTGGTACTTCGCCGGCTTGCACGGCATGGCGACGGACAGCTCCGTGCCTTCTGGCCGCGTCTCGCGCCAATCGATCGCCGGCGAGCAGCCGGGCGCGCCCAGCAACACCATGCCGGACATCGCGCACCACCGCCACCACTGCTTCATCGTCATGTCGAGGATTTCCGGTCGGCCGGGGCAACGTGACGGAAGTCACGGCACGGAAAGGATTCCCCGGGCGCATGGGGTGGACACCCTGCCGGGCGAATCCGAGCATGCGCCCCATCCCAACGGACATTGTGTGGTCAGCGGAGCGCGGCATGGGAACCAAGGATCTGCAGGCGGCCCCTGCAAGCCTGCACGACGTGATGGCCCAGGTCGCGGCCGAAGTGGCCGCGCCGCTGACGCTCGCGCTGGAGCGCATCCGGGCGCTGCAGGCACATGCCGGCGTCGATGCCGAGCAACTGCAGGCCTTGCACGACGAAGTGGCGCATGCGCGGCAGGTGGGCATCCTTGGCCAGCAGATCGCCCGCCTGGCCTCGGGCGCGGTGCGGCAGGTGCTGGAGCCGGTGGACCTGGCCGGCTTGCTGCGCGAGCTGCTGGACGAACAGCGCCGCGACGATCCGGCGGCCACGCTGCATGAGAAGCTGGAAGCGGCAACGATCGTCGCCGATTCGGGCTTGATCGGTGCCCTGATGCGCTCGGCGCTCGACTGGTGCAGCCAGAGCGCGGCGTCGCCGATCGACCTGATGCTGCAGGCGCGCCCGGCGACGTTGCAGGCGGTGCTCGGCTGCCGCTTCATCCGCCGCGCGCCGCCGGGCGACAACGGCGAGCCCCTCAGCTGGCACCTGATGCACTTCACCGCGGCGCCGCTGGGCGCGCGGCTGGACCTGGAGGACGGCGAGCACGTGACGCTGCGCATCACGATCGACCGCCTGGTGCCGCCTGCGCTGCCGGGTCAGGCGTCCGCTGCAGACATCCGGCTGCTGGCCGGTTGCCAGCTGCTGGTGGTGTCGAACGACCGCGACATCCGCCACCAGGTGCGGCGCGCGGTGCAGGGGCTGGACCTGCTGGTCGACTACGTGACCTCGGTGGACGCGGCCAGCGACTACTGCGACGAGGGGCTGCCACAAGCGGTGGTCTATGCGTCGACCCTGGCCGGCACTTCGATGACGCGGCTGCGGCAAAGGCTGGGCCAGATGGCAGGCGGCCCGTCGTTCATCGAGATCGCGCCCGAGCCCGCCGGCTACGAGCCGCCCGCGGGCGGTGAACGCCCGGTGCGCCGCGTGGTGATCGACGAATTGGCGCAAGCCCTGCCGGCGGCGCTGGTGACCGAGATGGCACGCCGGCGTTGATTCGCCGCAAGTGCCGACAAGCCCCCAAGCGTCGGCGGGCCGGGGGTGCGCCGTAAACTGAAGCGTTGCCTTTGCCGACGCCGCCGACCATGCCGCTCACCCGCCGCCACCTTGCCACCGCTGCCGGCCTCGGCGTTCTCGCCGCGGGCGGCTGGCTGGCCTTCGGACGTTCCGGCGACAAGGCGCCGCTGGTGGACTACACGCTGCTCGACGGCCGCCGCGGCAACACCGCGGCCTTGAACGGCAAGGTGCTGCTGGTGAACTTCTGGGCCACCAGCTGCGCCACCTGCGTGGCCGAGATGCCGCAGATCGTTGCGACCCACGAGAAGTTCAAGGGCCGCGGCTACGAGACGCTGGCGGTCGCGATGTCGTATGACCCGCCGGCCTACGTTTCGAACTTTGCGCGCAGCCGCCAACTGCCCTTCGGCGTGGCGATCGACAACACGGGCGAGATCGCGAAGCGCTTCGGCGACGTGCAGATGACGCCGACCTCGGTGCTGATCAACAAGCGCGGCGAAGTGGTGAAGCGCTACGTGGGGGCGCCCGATTTCGCGGCGCTGCACGGGCTGGTGGAGAAGCTGCTGGCCGAGGCCTGAGCTTCAGCGCCGGGCGGCGGCGCCGCCCGACAGTGATTCAGACCGCGACGCCCGCGCCTGCCGCCTGCTGGTCGGCGTGGTAGCTGGAACGCACCATGGCGCCGACGGCAGCGTGCGTGAAGCCCATCTTCTTCGCCTCGTCTTCGAACATCTTGAAGGTGTCCGGGTGCACGTAGCGGCGCACCGGCAGGTGGTGGCCGGAAGGGGCCAGGTACTGGCCGATGGTGAGCATGTCGATGTCGTGCGCGCGCATGTCGCGCATGACCTGCAGGATCTCTTCGTCCGTCTCGCCCAGGCCGACCATGATGCCGCTCTTGGTCGGCACGTCCGGGTGCAGTTCCTTGAACTTCTTCAGCAGGTTCAGCGAGAACTGGTAGTCGCTGCCCGGGCGCGCTTCCTTGTACAGGCGCGGCGCGGTTTCCAGGTTGTGGTTCATCACGTCCGGCGGCGCGGCCTTCAGGATGTCCAGCGCGCGGTCGTCGCGGCCGCGGAAATCGGGCGTGAGGATCTCGATGCGGGTGGCGGGTGACAACTCGCGCACGCGCCGGATGCACTCGACGAAGTGCCCCGCGCCGCCGTCGCGCAGGTCGTCACGGTCGACGCTGGTGATCACCACGTACTTGAGCTTCAGCGCGGCGATCGTGCGGGCCAGGTTCAGCGGCTCGTCGGGGTCCAGCGGGTCCGGGCGACCATGGCCGACGTCGCAGAACGGGCAGCGCCGGGTGCACTTGTCGCCCATGATCATGAAGGTGGCGGTGCCGTGGCCGAAACACTCGCCGATGTTGGGGCAGGACGCTTCTTCGCAGACGGTGTGCAGCTTGTGCTCGCGCAGGATCTGCTTGATCTCG
>CBIHPZ010000136.1:0-8277 GCA_966211865.1 uncultured Aquabacterium sp. | reverse complement strand
GGCCAGCCCGGCACGCCGGCCGCCAGCGTCCACAGGGCGGCGGCCAGCAGCACCAGCCCGGCCAGCCGCAGCGCGGCGGTGCCGGCCGGTGGCAGCAGCAGGACGTGCAGGTCCTGCGCCGCCTGCACCGGCCCCTGCCACACCAGGCGGTGGCTGCTCCAGCGCCAGTCGGGCAGGCCGGGGCCGGTCTGCACCTTCACGCTGGGGTCGATCTGCTGCAGCTGCTTGCGTTCCTGCACCTGGGCGGCGGTGTCCATGGACGCTGACTTGGAGAGATATTCCCTGCGCGCCGGCGCGGCCCGGTCGGCGATGCCGGACTCGGGCGCCATGGCCGGCGCAGGGGCCGCGGGCGCCGGCGCCTCGGCCGGCACCGGGGCTTCCGCCATGCCGGCCAGGCGGAAGGAGGCGGTCTCCATGCCCGGTCGCTCCAGCCCCGGGTACAGCGACAGCCGCACCTGGTCCACGCCATAGGGCAGCAGCCACAAGGCGATCCATCCCGCGCACAGCCGGCTGGCCCAGGTGGCACCGGTGAGCCACGGCCCCGCGGGCAGCACGCGCACCAGCGCCAGCAGCACCAGCAGGCCCACCCAGATCGCCCGCGGCGCGCCGGGCATGTGCCAGGTCAGCACCAGCGCGCCGGCCAGCAGCAGCGCCGCGCGTCGGCCCAGCAGCCGGGCCGTGGCCAGCACGCTCAGCAGCACGAAGAAGAAGTCCCACAAGGTCCAGCGCGAGACCCAGGATCCCTCGGCCCGGTCCACGCCGCTGGCATGCAGCAGCCGCCAGCCGGGTGGCAGGTTCAGCTGCGCGGCCGCGGTGTTGAAGTCGGCGGCCCAGCCCGTGGCCGGCAGGTGGCGGGTGGCGCCTTCCAGGCGGCTGTCGGCGCGCAGGGCCAGCGTGCCGTGGCGCAGCTCCACGCCGTCGGCCTGGGTGCCGGCGCGGCGCGTGACGGGTTGGTCGCTGCCATCCACCGCGGCACGGCCCAGCACGCCGGGCGCGGCCATTTCCATGCGCCAGGAACGCGACAGCGTGCCCTTGATGTCGTCCTGCATCGTGTAGCCGCCGCCATCGAAATCCAGCCAGATGCGGCGGAACAGGCTCAGCTTGTCGGCGCCGGGCGTGGGGTTGCCGCGGCGGGTTTCGGTGAGCTTCATCGTCTGCCCGGCCTTGACCTGGTAGGCCGGGTGGGCGCGCCAGGCCTCGGGCAGCGGCACCTGCTTCGGGTCGACCGAGGGCAGGCCTTCCACGGTGACCACGCGCAGGTCGTGGTGCGCCACGAAGGACCAGATCTCCTCCGGCGCGCCGGCGGGGCGGGACATCATTTCCGCAGCACATTTGGCGTTATCCGGGCACGCGAAGGGCGCCGGCAAGGTCAGCGCGTTCACCGGCGCCATCAGCCGGCCGGTGATGCTCACGCTCCAGTGCCCGGGCCGGCCCTGCAGCCGCAGGCGGCCGTGCTCGTGCAGGCGCGCGGGCAGCGGGCTGTCCAGGCTCTCGGGCACGAAACCCTCCAGCAGGGCGATGGGCAGCTGGATCTCGCGCGGCTTGCCGGAGATGGCGATGTCGTAGTGCGTGGTCACGCGCATCGGGATGCGGTCGTCGACGAGGCGCGAGGTCTGCACCGTCAGCGCGTCCGACTCCTGCGCCTCGGCCTGTGAATGCTGCAGCCACACGCGGCCGTCGGCGTCGGGCACGCGGTCCACCGGCTTGCCGTTGATGCTGATGCGCAGGCTGCCGCTGTCTTTGGGCAGCAGCACGTCCTCGGGCATCTGCGGCCAGCGCAGGCTGCCGGTGAGCACGTGGCTGCCGGGCGGCAGCAGCGCCATCGGGATGTCGTTCTGCGCCGTGGCGGCCAGCGGCTGGCCGTTCAGCTTCAGGTCCTGCGGCCAGCGGCCGGCTTCGCCCGGCAGCTGCACCAGGCCCGGGCCACCGAACACCTGCACCTCGAAGCGGAAGCTGGCACCGCTGGCCGTGGCCTGCAGTTCCAGGTGCGAAGGCCAGGTGCAGGCGCGTGTGTCGCTGCCGTCGTGCACCGCGGGGCAGGCCAGGGTTTCATGGCCGTGCAGCACCCAGGGCACCCAGGATTTCAGCGGGTCGGGCACGTCCGTGCGCGGCAGCGGCGCCGCGCTGGCCAGGACACAGGCGCTGCCGGCCAGCAGCAGCGCCCACCGGGCGGCCAGGGTTGGTTTCATCGTCGTCATTCCCTCGTTGCCTGAAGCGGCACGGGTTTGTACGTGCCAGCCCGGGCAACGGGGTTGACGGCGCGGAATGGAAATTAGGGGGGCGGCCGGCCGGCGGGCCCATCGGCGCAGCCCGGCCTGCCGGTTCCCGGCCTCGGTGCCTTCAGGCCAGGGACTCCACCGCCAGCCGCCGCACCGGGCCGCGCACGCCCGGCAGCGCAGCCATCGCGGCCATCGCGGCGCGGGCGGCGTGCAGCGGCGCCTCGGCGGTCAGCAGCACGATCTCGCGGGCGCGGCCTTCCTCGGCGGGTGCGTCGCGGTTGGCCTGCACCGCCAGGCCGTGGTCGGCCAGGGTGTCCAGCAGCAGGCCGAACACCGCGGCGTCGTCGTCCACCGGCACGCGCAGGCAATGACCCGTGATGTGAGCGTCCGGCGGCAGCAGCGGCTGCGGCTGCACGGCGGTGGACTGGAAGCCCAGCGCGGGTATCGGCACGCCGCCGCCCAGCCGCGCCACGTCGATCAGGTCGGCGATCACGGCGGAAGCGGTCTGCTCCGCCCCCGCACCGGCGCCGCAGTAGGTGGTGGGCCCGGCGGCGTCGCTCTTCACCACCACGCCGTTCAGCGCGCCGTCCACGTTGGCCAGCAGGCTGGACTGCGGCACCAGCGCGGGCTGCACGCGCAGCTCGATGCCGTTGGCGCGGCGCCGCGCCACGCCCAGCAGCTTGATGCGGTGGCCCAAGCGCTCGGCATGGCGCATGTCGGCCGCCTGCAGCCCGCCGATGCCTTCCACCGCCACCGCGTCGAAGCTGAGCGGCAGGCCGAAGGCCATGCTGGCCAGCAGGGTCAGCTTGTGCGCGGCGTCGATGCCGTCGACGTCGAAGCGTGGGTCGGCTTCCGCATAGCCCAGGCGCTGGGCTTCGCGCAGCGCGGTGTCGAAGGACCAGCCGCGCTCGCGCATCGCGCTGAGGATGAAGTTGCTGGTGCCGTTGATGATGCCGGCCAGCGCTTCGATGCGGTTGCCGGCCAGGCCTTCGCGCAGCGCCTTGACGATGGGGATGCTCACCGCCACCGCGCCTTCGAAGGCCACCACCACGCCGCGTTCACGCGCCGCGGCGAAGATCTCGTCGCCGTGCAGCGCCAGCAGCGCCTTGTTGGCGGTGACCACGTGCTTGCCGTGCGCGATGGCGTCCAGCACCAGCGTGCGCGCGGCGTCGCAGCCGCCGATGGCCTCGACCACCACGTCGATCTGCGGGTGGCGCACCACGCGCTGCGCGTCGGCCACCAGTTCCACCTCGGGGCCCAGCAGCGGCCGGGCGCGCGGCAGGTTGCGCGCGGCGGCCATGCGCAGTTCGATGTCGCGGCCGCAGCGCGCGCGGATCAGCGCCTGGTTGCGCAGCAGCACGCGGCTGGTGCCGGCGCCGACCGTGCCGACGCCGAGCAGGCCCACCCGCAGGGCCGGCAGGGTCGGCAGGGCGGGCAGCGCGGGCCGGGGTGCCTGCGGCCGCGGCACGGCGGCGGGGGAGGGGTGGGAAGCGAGCATGGGTTTTCTCCGTTGTGTGTGCCTTTGGCGGACGGAGAAAAACGAAGGCCCCGTCCATCGCTGGCGGGGCCTGGGGGTGGAAGCGTTTCAGCCGCTCGTGATCACCGCCACGGTCCGCACCAGGCGGTCGTGGTAATGGTGGTAATCGTGGTGATCGGGCAGGCGAAGGCCGTGGTGGCCATCGTGTCGATCAGGTGGGGCAGGGAGCGCATCGGGCCGCGATGATGCCTGCGGGCGCGGGGCGGCGTCAACCCTCCGTCCCGGGCCGCCAACGCGCGGGCCGGGCTGCGCGCGGCCCCGTGAAAGCCCTGCGAACCGGCCCCTGCGCCACTGCCACAATGACCGCAAACGCCGCACGAACGGCAGGGTGCCGAGGCCCCGCAGATGCGGTCCGGCGCCACACCCGCGGCGCCGCATGGGAGGCGTCCCGTCGTCGGAAGGAGGGCCCCATGAGCAGACCCACCCTGGCCATCCCGGCCACGGTTGCCGGCGTGGCCGCCACGCTGGTCGCGGCCGCGCCGGCGCAGGCGCAGCCCACCGAATCGGTCGTCGTCATCGGCACGCGCGCCAGCGTGGAATCGGCGGCGGAGCGCAAGCGCCGCAGCCCCGACATCGTCGACGGCATCGTCGCCGCCGACATCAACCGACTGCCCGACCTCAGCGTGGCCGACGCGGTGCAGCGCATCACCGGCGTGCAGATCACGCGCGACCGCGGCGAGGCCTCGGTGGTGGCGGTGCGCGGCCTGGTGCAGGTGGAAACCACGCTGAACGGCCGCGAGATCTTCACCGCCGGCTTCGGCCGCGCCTTCGACTACGCCGACCTGCCGAGCGAGATGCTGGCCGGCATCGACGTCTACAAGACCTCGCAGGCCGGGCGCCTGGAAGGCGGGCTGGGCGGCACGGTGGACCTGCGCACGCGCCGGCCGTTCGATTTCCGGGAACAGACGCTGGCGCTGTCGGCCCGGCAGCTGCACGGCGACCTGGTGGACAAGAGCGCGGGGCAGTTCTCGCTGCTGTACGGTGGCCGCGGCAAGGCCGGTGGCGGCGAGGTGGCCGCGCTGCTGAACCTGGTGCTGCAGGACCGCGTGTACCGCGAGGACCAGAAAGGCACCGGCACGCCCATGCTGTGCAGCGCCCGCGCCAGTGCCGGCTGCCGGCTGGACCTGGTGCCCGGCCAGGACACCGTGGTGCCGGGCGGCACCAGCGAAAGCACCAGCTTCGGCAGGCGCCGCCGCAGCGGTGCCACGCTGATGCTGGGCTGGCGGCCCGCGCCGGCCTTCGACCTCTACGCCGAGGCGCATTTCGCCGAGCTGCGCACGAAGCAGGACACGCAGCAGGTGAACGCCGGCCCGAACTTCGGCGCCGGCAGCGGCTTCGACCCGGCCAGCGTCGTGCTCTTCCCGGGCACGCAGGACGTGCAGCGCATCACCTGGACCCAGGTGCCGGTGTCCATCCTGGGCTTCGCGCGCGACACCGTCGACCGCACGCGCCAGCTGGCCGCGGGCGGTGCCTGGACCATGGGCGACCTGCGCCTGAGCACCGACCTCAGCACCACCCGCAGCTTCAACAACCTGTTCTTTTCCGGCCCCACGCTGGCCGGCACGGCCGCGCGCTTCACGCACGACCTGGGCGGAGACGCGCCCACCACCGCGGTGGCGGGCACCGACCTGGCAGACCCCGCCAACCTGCGCTACAGCTCCATCGCCTACCGCGTGCGGCCGCTCAACGGCAGCCTGCTGGCCGGCCGCCTCGATGCCGAATGGCAGCCGGTGCAGGGCGCGTTCGAACGCGTGGCCTTCGGCTGGCGCCAGGCCCGGCGCAAGGCCGACAACGCCCCCAACCTGATCTTCGGCGACGCGCCGCCGGTGGGCACGGTGCGGGCGACGGACAGGCCGGGCCGCACCGTGGTCTACCCCTACGGCCCGTTCCTCGACGGCCAGGCCGGCAGCATCGACCGCTACCTGACCGACACCCTGGCCGATGCGCGCGACCCGGTGGCGCAGCGCGCCGCCTTCGGCATCACCGCGCCGCTGCCCACCGCCGGCGGCCCGCTGGGCATGTGGCGCATCAAGGAGACCACCGACGCCGCCTACGCCGAGGCCGCGTGGCGCCTGCCCGCGCTGGCGCTGGACGGCCAGGCCGGCCTGCGCATGGTGCACACGCGTTCGGTGCTAACCGGCAACCAGAGCGTCCCGACCACCGGCAGCATCGCCCCCATCGAACTGCGCACCACCACCACCGACTGGCTGCCCAACGCCAGCCTGCGCTGGCGCGTGGGCGGGCCCTGGCAGCTGCGCGCGGCGGGCTCGCGCACCATCACGCGGCCGGACTTCAACCTGCTGTCGCCGTCCATCACGCTGACGCCCAACAGCATCAACCCGCAGCTGAACCAGGGCACGGGCGGCAACCCCGCGCTGCGGCCACTGCGCGCGACAAATGCCGATCTGGCGGCCGAAGGCGACTTCGGCGCCGGCCATGCCGCTTCCCTGGCGCTGTTCTGGAAGCGCGTGGACGGCTTCGTCACCAGCCTCACCCAGGCCGAGACGCATGACGGCCAGACCTACCAGGTGAGCCGGCCCTACAACGCCGACGCCGGCCACATCCGCGGCGCGGAGCTGTCGTACCAGCGCTTCCTGGACTTCCTGCCCGGCGCCTGGCGCGGCCTGGGCCTGCAGGCCAACGCCACCTTCGTCGACAGCAGCACCTTCGACCGCGTGCTGCGCGCCAACGTGCCGATGCAGAACCTGTCGCGCCGCAGCGCGAACCTGGTGGGCATGTACGAGCACGGCCCCTGGTCGGCGCGCGTGGCGTGGAACTGGCGCAGCGCCTTTCCCAGCGGCACGGTCAACATCGTGGGCATCGGCGCCTTCCAGGCCACCACCGCCGCCTACGGCTGGCTGGACGCGTCGCTGCGCTGGCAGGTCACCGAACGCGTGAGCTGGTCGCTGGAAGGCGGCAACCTGCTGGGCACGCTGCGGCGCTCGTACTTCGCTGCCGAGACGCGGCCGCAGAACGCCTTCGTCAACGACCGCCAGTTCGGCACCAGCCTGAGCCTGCGGATGTGAGAAGGCCCGGCGTCCGCTGGCTGCTGTGCGGGGCCGCGCTGCTGCTGCTGCTGGGCGCCGCCAGCGCCGCGCCCATCGACGACTGGCGCCTGCGGGCCAGCGCGGTGCGCCGGCTGGCGGACAACGATGCGCCCGCGGCCTACACGCAGGCCCAGCGCCTGCAGGCCGAGCTGCCGCCCGGCGCCACGCCGGCCGACCGGGTGCGGGCGCTGAACCTGGTGGCGCGCATCGAGATCCACCTGGCCCGCACCGCCGAAGCCACCGCGCATGCCGAGCAGGCCCTGAACGAGGCCACCGCCGCGGGCGACCGCGCCGGCCAGGCCGAGTCGGACATGAACATCGGCCTGGCCGCGGTGAACCGCAACGACGTCGGCCGCTTGATGGAGGTGACCGGGCGCACGCTGGCCGCGCTGGAAGGCGTGGACCGGCCCGACCTGCTCGCCGAGGCGCTGTTCCGCGGCGCCCTGGTGTACCGCCGCGTCGGCCGTCTGGAAGAGGCGGTGGCGATGGCGCTGCAGGCGCTGGATGCGGCGCAGCGCGGGGGCAGCCCGCTGGCATTGGCCTACGCCCACCACGGGCTGGCGATCTCGTACAGCCAGAGCGGGCGCCTCGAGGAAGCCGTGCAGCAGGCCGAGCAGATGCTGCGCGAGGCGCAGGCCGCGGGCTCGACGCTGCAGCAAGGCTATGCGCAGGTGACCTTGTCGGAGGCCAAGTACCAGCTGGGCGACCGGACGGCCGCCACCGCCTACCTGGACCAGGCGATCCACAGCTTCAGCGCGGTGGGCTCCCCGACCGCGCTGGGCGTGGCGCTGAACATCCGCGCCGAAACCGCGCTGCGCGAGAAGCGCTTCGGCGACGCGCTGGCGGCCAACGTGGAGGTGCGTGCGCTGCTGCAGGTCACCCAGCTGCCGGCGGGCCTGTTCTTCTCCGCGCTGCAGCGCAGCCAGATCGAGCAGGGCCTGGGCCACCTGCCCGAAGCGCTGGCCGAGGCGCAGGACGCCCACCGCCGTTCGCTCCAACTGGGGCAGCCGCTGCACCAGTCGTATGCCAAGCGCCGGCTGGCCGAGCTGGCGGCGGCCGCCGGCGAGCCGGAGCGGGCCTACCGGCTGGCCCTGGAAGCCGCGGACCTGCAGGCCAAGGCCAGCGCCGAACGCAGCGCCGAGCGCCTGCTGGAAGCCGCGCAACGCCGCCGCGACGACGCCCGCCGGCGCGAACTGGCCGAACTGCAGCGCCGGGGCGAGCAGCAGGCGGCCGAGCTGCGCGCGCGTGAACTGCGGCAGCGCTGGCTGTGGACCGTGCTGGCCGGCAGCCTGCTGGCGCTGGGCGGCGCGGTGTTCTTCCTGCTGCGGCTGCGCCGCTCGCGCGCCGAGGTGCGCGGGCTGGCCGACACGCTGGAGCAGCGCGTGCGCGAACGCACCGAGCAGCTGGAACGCGCGCAGCAGGCCGCCGAGGCCGCCACCCGCGCCAAGAGCGAGTTCCTGGCCAACATGAGCCA
>CBIHPZ010000135.1:0-8289 GCA_966211865.1 uncultured Aquabacterium sp. | reverse complement strand
GGCCTTAGAACGCCCCCGTCAGGAAATCGGAGAAGCGCGCCGGGTCCGGCAGGCCGCGCGAGGTGCTGAAGCTGCCCTCGCGCGACGACTCGGTGATCGGCCACCAGAAGCCGCAACCGGCCATGCGGCCGTGCAGTTCGCTGATGGCCAGGCCGTGCAGCAGCTGGCCCAGCGACGCTCCCGCTGCGACGGCGAAGCGTTCATGCCGCGGCGTCTGCTGCCGCTGCTGCGGCACCATCACCGGGCCGGCCGCCGGCCAGGGCGGCGCCTGCGTCAGCGCAGCCTCGAAGCTGTCCAGCGTCGACGGCTCGCCCAGCGTCTGCAGCGCCGCCTGCGCGATGTAGGTCCACCACAGCTCGAGGTGGTCGAAACCGATGCGGTCGATCGGCGGCCGGTCGCGGCGCTGCGCCACCACCAGCGGAAAGTAGCGGCCGACGTTGTCGCAGCTGGGCATCAGCACGCCGAACCACCAGTCCTTGTCGATGACGCCGGGCGTCCAGGCGAAGCGCCACACCGGCGCGCCCAGGTACACCTCCAGCCAGCGCCCGCCCAGCGCCTGGTGGCTGGCGGCCACCGAGCGCGCCAGCCAGTCGTCGCAGCTGCGCACCCACTCGGGCGTCATGCGACGCGAGGCAAAGTCCCCCAGCGACGACAGCTTGCCGTACCAGCCGGGTACTTCCTGCGGTTGGAAACTCACGACCGCCCCCTCGTCCTTCCTCGATGCCTGCACGCCTGGTGCGCGTGACCCCGTTGCGTCATCCGATCACGAGCCGCTCACAACCCATTCGGGCAGCCGAACTGCCGCAGGTCCGGCATGCGGAACGGATTGCGCACGCTGCCGGTGGTGACCTCGAACACCGCCTTGCGGCCGTCCAGGTCGAACACCGCGCGGAACTTCTCGGGCACGTTGCCGGGCGTGATGGTCACGCGGTCGAAGAGCCGCAGCATGGCCCAGGGCCCGTCGTTGACCATGCCGCCCGACGGCGTGCCCATCACCCGCACCTGGCCCGAGCCGCGCGGTCCCGGCCAGGTGACCACGGTGGGGATCTGCGGGCCGTGCGCATAACGCACGATCTGACCGTCCACGTCCAACACGAACTGCGTCAGCTGGGTGTCCATCTCGACCGGCTTGAACTCCAGCCGCAGGGTGGCCGCCTGGCCGCCGACGCCGAAGAAGGTCTCCTTGATGGCCGCGGCGCGCTGGAACTGCGGCAGGGTGCCGTGGTCGGTCCCCAGCGGCGTGCCGTCCACCGGGCGGAAGCTCCACGGCCGGGTGCTGGTGTCGATGTAGGGCGCCAGCTTCTGCGTCATCTGGTCGAACTTGCCACCGGGGCCGAACAGGGTCGCGAAGTCGGCCTGGGTGACGTCGCGAGGTGACGACGAATCGAAGGGGTAGCGGCCCGACACGGCCTGCTGGCAGAACTCGTTGATCTGCGAGCGCACGTCGCGCGCCAGTGATTCGCGCAGCTGGATCAGCGCCACCTTGGAGCTGGTGGTGCCCAGGTTCTCCAGCATCGAGCGCACCGGCTCGGGCGAGTTCGCCGCCTCGGCCTTCAGCTGGTTCGGCAGCGGCGACGCCGGCGGTGCGGCACCGCCCTTCAGCGCGGAATCCACCGCCGTCAGCAGCACCTGCAGTTCGCCCAGGCGCGCGATGACCCCTTCGATCGGCGCCTTGCCGCCTTCCGGGGCCGTGACGAGCCGGCGCAGGCCGACGAAGCGGTCGTCGACGATGCTTTCGATGCGGGCCTCCGGCGCACCGGTGGTCGTCGGGCGCGCGCCCACCTTGCTCAGGATGCGGTTGGCGATGGTGCCGCGCGCCTCGGCGATCGCCGAGTCGGTCGAGCCGAAGCCGGCCAGCAGCGTGGTCTCGCGCGACATCGCCTTCATCAGCGGCAGCAGCGGCGTGTCGGGCGCCGCCAGCAGGCGCGTGGTCTGCACCGACTGCGCGATGCTGGTCGCCGGCACCAGGCGGATGTCGGCGATGAAGGCCTCCCACGCGGCCGCGTACTCGTTGAGGTAGATGCGGCGCACGTCGTCGACCAGCTTGTCGCTGAGCACCGCACCAGCGCTGGTGGGGGTCGGGTTCTTCAGGCCCAGCACCCAGATCTGCTCCTCGTCGAGCTGCTTGGCCACGTCACCGACCACGGACTGGAAGCCCTTGTGGTAGCCGTTGTAGCTGAAGAGCCCCGGCACGCCCTTGGTCAGCGGCTGGCCGCTGACCCGCGTGAACACCAGCGGCGCATTGCCGCCACCGGCCTTGACCACCGTGAACTCGGGGAACTCCGCGCCCAGGCCTTGCTGGCGCAGGCGGTTGTAGACGCGCTGCGGCAGCGACACGGCCGACAGCTGCAGCCGCGCCGAGTCGATCAGGTCCTTCTTCTGCGGCAAAGGCGACACCGCCGCGCCCTGCGCCAGCAGCGCATCCAGGTGCTTGCTGAGCAGCTCGCGCTGCTCGGTGCTCAGGTCGCGGCCCAGGCGCGCGTCCCAATCCGACTCCACGTGCGTCTTCAGCGCCTTGGCGTCGAAGTGCTCGGGGTCGTACATCATCAGGTAGGCCTTCAGCGCCTCGTACTGCGAGTCCTGCTGCGAGCCCAGGCTCAGCTGCTGCTCCACGCGGATGGCCAGGCGCGGCAGCATCGCGTCGATCAGCATGCGGTCGTAGGCGGCCTGGGCCGCGCTGTCCAGCCGCTTGCCCTGGTACAGGCCGAAGCCCAGGCTCCAGGGCACGTCGCCGCCATTGGCCACCGCGCCGCTGGCATTCGCCAGGCCGCGCGTGGCTTCCAGCGCGCTGACGATGGGCGCCAGGTCCGGCGAGCGGCTGTTGGGCGTGGCCTGCACCTGCTTCTTCACCTGCTCGGCGCCGGCCGACACCGCTTCGACGTACTTCTTGTTGTTGCCGTAGCTCACCGTCCACGCCACGATCGAGCCGACCGCGACGAAGCCGATGAAGGCGTAGGCGCCGATCACCAGCGCGGCACGCCGCCGCTCCCAGGCCAGGTTGGTGCCGGCCAGGCCCTGCTCGGCGAACACCACCTCGGTGAGCAGGCGCGACAGGAAATAGCTGCGGCCGCTGGCCTGCTGCGGCGCCAGCACCGCGCGCTCCAGCTGGTACTGCCGCGCGAAGGAGCCCAGCATGCGGTCGATCGGCGTGCCTTCCTGCGTGCCGCTGACGAAGTACACGCCGCGCAAGAGCGGCTGCGCTTCGTACGGTGATGGCGAGAACACCGACTCGACGAACTCCTGCAGCACGCTGCGCAGGTTCGCGAACTGGCCGGGGAAGCCGTAGATGCGGGCGCGGCGCTGTGGGTCGGCCTCGGCCTGCAGGCGGTCGATCAGGCCGTCGGACAGGCGCTGCAGCAGCAGGTCGAACTCGGGGCCCAGCTCCTGCGACGGCGGCTGCTTGGGCAGGCCGGTCTTGTCCAGCGCGAAGGTGAAGCCCCAGGGCTCGGCGCGCTGCGCCTTGTCCAGCGCGGCAAAGCTGTCCATGAAGCCCGCCAGCAGGTCGCACTTGGTGACCAGCAGGTAGATGGGGAAGCGGATGTTCAGCTTCTCGTGCAGCTCCTGCACCCGCTGGCGCACCGTGGCCGCGTGCTTGGCGCGTTCGGCGCTGCTCTTCACGATGAGGTCGGCCACCGAGACGGTGACCAGCACGCCGTTCAGCGGCTGGCGCGGGCGCGAGCGCTTGAGCATGCCGAGGAAGCCGCTCCAGGTGGCGCTGTCGGTCGCCTGGTCGCTGTCCTGCGTCGTGAAGCGGCCGGCGGTGTCGATCAGCACCGCCTGGTCGGTGAACCACCAGTCGCAATTGCGGGTGCCGCCGACGCCGCGCACCGCGTGGTCGCCCACCGCATCGGCCAGCGGGAACTGCAGGCCGGAGTTGCGCAGCGCGGTGGTCTTGCCCGAGCCCGGCGCGCCGATGATCATGTACCACGGCAGCTCGTACAGGTAGCGGCCGCTCAGTTTGGCCGTCAGGCCGCCGCCGCCCTTGGCGCCCGCCGGACCGCCGAAGCGCGCCTTGCGCAGCGTGCCCATCGCCTGCTCGAAGCGCTGGCGCACGGCCGCGAGGTCCGCGCTTTCCTGCGGCGTGGCCGGCGCCGCGCCGGGGGGCGGCGCGGCCAGCAGCTGGTCGACCACCTTGTTGTTGCCGCGCCGCGCGCGCCAGACCGACAGCGCGGCCCACAGCACGAACAGCAGCACCAGGATGCCGATGGTGATCCAGCGCGAACGCTCGGTGTCCAGCGGCCGCAGGTCGCCGATGGCGATCAGCGGTCCGATGATCCAGACACCCAGGCTGAGCGCGATCAGCAGGACCGCGCCGAGCGTGAAGCGGTTGAAGATCCAGCCGAGCACCTTTTTCACTTGGTGCCTCCGGTGGCGGGTGCCGCCGTCGAGGCGGCGGCGCCCGATGGCGCGGCCGCGCGCGGCGCGAAGTTGTCGGTGCGGGTGGTGAGCAAGGTGATCTCGACGCGGCGGTTCAGCGCGCGGTTGGCGGGCGTGTCGTTGCTGGCAACCGGTTCGCCGTCGGCGCGGCCTTCGGCCTTGATGCGCTCGGGCTGCACGCCGCGAGAGACCAGCAGGTCGCGCACCGAGCGGGCGCGCTCTTCGGAGAGGTGCCAGTTCGACGGGAAGCGGGCGGTGCGCAGCGGCTGGTTGTCGGTGTGGCCGGTGACCAGGATGGCGCCGTTGATCTTGGCCAGCGCCTCGGCGATGCGGCCCATCAGCGCTTCACGCTCCGGCACCAGCGTGGCGCTGCCGGACGCGAAGAGGCCGTCGCCCCGCACGGTGACGACGCTGCGGTCGACCTCGTCGCGCACCGCGACGAAGCCGGCCTTGACGTCGTTCTGCAGGAACTGCGCGAGCCGCGGCTGTGGCGCGGGCTGCGCCACCGGGGCCACCGGCGGCAGCAGGCGCAGGCTCTGGATCTGCGCGTAGACCGGGTCGGTGTGGGTGCTCAGGCGCAGCGCATAGGCGGTATAGATGCCGGCCAGGATCAGCACGGTGAGCGCCGCGGTCACGGCCAGCGGCAGCCAGCTCAAGGCGCGGCGGCGCTGCATCGGCTGGCCCTGCCAGTGCTGCGCCAGCGCCGGCGCGTAGGGGCCGCGCTGCTGGCGGATGATCTGCGCCAGCTTGTCGCGCACCGCTTCGAGCTGGGCGCGGCCGTTGTCGATGACGCGGTAGCGGCCTTCGAAGCCCAGCGCCATCGCGGCGTAGATCAGCTCCAGCAGGTCGCGGTTCTGGTCCGGCTTCTCGGCCAGGCGGGCCATCAGCTGGAACACCTTCTCGCCGCCGAAGACCTCGTTGTGGAAGCTGGCCAGCAGGCTGTGCCGGCCCCACACGCCGGAGCCGCCCCAGGGCGTGTCGCCGGCGGCTTCGTCGAGCATGGTGCACAGCACGTAGCGCGCGGCCATCACCCGCTCGGGCGGGATGCCGCGCTGGTGCGCGGCGGCCTCGAATTCACGGATGCTCTGGGCCAGCTGGCCGCGCAGCGCGGCGGGGTCGGCCACCTGGCGCGTGCGCTTCAGCTGCGGCACGAGCAGCAGCAGCTTGTTGGCCACGGCCAGCAGCGGGTTCAGGCCATGCTCGGCCAGTGCCGATTCGGCGGCCGCCGTGTCCTGCACGGACGTGGCGCTTTCGATCGGCCGCGAGCCGGTCCAGCCGCCCGGGTTGGGCTTGATGAAGGTGCGCTGGCCATCCAGCTGCGCGAAGGGGTCGTTGATCGGTGACGGATCCATGCGGGGTGCCCCAGTCGCTCAGTGGCTTCTTCGGGTCGGGCGTCGGGTCAAGGCCGCGGCGTCATGCCTGGCGGATGGCCCAGAGTTCCAGTTCCAGGCCGGGGAAATCACCGGCCACGTGCAGCGCCAGGTTGCCGCTGCGTTCAAGTTGCTTCCACAGTTCGCCCTGCCGCTCCAATTCGAAGTAATGGAATCCGGCGTGGAAAGGCAGCTGCCGCGGTGCCACCGGCAGGCTGTTCAGCGTGACGCCGGGCAGCTGCAGGTTCACCAGGTCGCGCAGCTTGTCCACGGGGCCGAGCTTGGACTGCGCCGGGAAGCGCTGGCGCAACTGCTCGGCCGGCAGCTGGGCGTTCACCGCCAGCACGAAGCCGGCCGTGCGCAGCAGTTCGGCATCGGCGATCACCGCGGTGCGCACGCCGTGGCTGCGGTCGGTCAGCTCGATCTGCACCGCGTGGCGCTGCAGCTCGGTCGACAGCAGTTCGCGCAGGTGGTCGATCACTGGCGGGAAGACGCGCTGCAGGTCGTCGTGCTTGTAGACCGGGTAGTCCAGCGGATGGCGGCGCGGCGGCTGGAAGGTGGAGAGGTCGCCCGCCAGCTGCACGCAGCCGAGGTAGAAGTCCCACGGGTGCACGCTGGGCGCGCCGGCGAACTGGCGGAACAGCGGCTCGGCACGGTTCAGCGTCTGCAGCATCAGGAAATCGGCGATCTCCGATACGCCATGGCCCATCTGCCCCATGCGCGAGGCCAGCAGCCGCCCGCGCTGCTGCACCAGGCCATGCAGCAGGCCCGCCAGCGCCGACAGCTGCCCGCTGGCCTCGATGCGGGTCTGCGGTGCGTAATAGCCGCGGTCCAGCACCAGCTGGCCGTCGCTGCGGCGCTCGACGACGCGGGCGACGCCCAGCACCGCATAGGCATCGCTGGCGTCGCGGCCGCGGATCAGCTTCAGGTTCAGCGCGCCGGTCTGCACCGGCTCGGGGTCGTCGCCGGCGTTGGTGTGGTCGCGCAGCTCCGTGTCGGTGGCACGGTAGCGGCACATCTCGTCGCCCATGCCGTCGCCGAAATCGACCTCGGTGACGCCGGCGCGCGCGAGCGGCGCGACGAGGCAGACGAGCTCGCCCTTCATGTCGTCGGGCACCTCGCAGGGCACCGGCACGGCGTCGACATCCGGAAAGGAGAACGGCGTGCCATCCGGCAGGATGCCGCTGCCGCGCACCAGGCCCAGCTTGCCGAGCGCCAGTTGCGCCTCGTCGAGCACCAGCTCCGAGAAGCCCCAGGCGAAGGGATGCGCGGCACGGGTGCGGCTGTCGACCAGGTGCTCGACGAAGCGGGTTTCCTGCTGGAAGTGGTGCGGCTGCAGGAACATGCCCTGCGACCA
Source organism: uncultured Aquabacterium sp. (assembly GCA_966211865.1). Classification (GTDB taxonomy): domain Bacteria; phylum Pseudomonadota; class Gammaproteobacteria; order Burkholderiales; family Burkholderiaceae_C; genus Pseudaquabacterium. The sequence goes on along the minus strand of CBIHPZ010000135.1, from coordinate 1,185 downwards.
CACCACACGGTTGCGCCAGCTCATGCTTCGACCACCTCGGCTTGAAGGCCCCTGCGCGTTCTCTCGCGCTGCGCAACGGGAGCGCCGTCCATGCGGCACTGGCGCGAATCCATGGGCAGCGCCTGACGCGGCGTGCCGAGCGACGGCCCGGTCGAGCGACGGTTCGGGCTCATGGCTTCACCTCAGCCGACACGGCCAAGTCGCCGGCGCGGATCGTCAGCGTCTGCGGCTTGTTGGGAATCACCTGGACGACCGTGCGCCAGGTCGATTTCTCGAGGTTGCGGTAGGCGCCGATGACGCCGATGAACTTGGTGTCCGCACCCAGCGTCTTCTTGTACGGCCGGTTCTCGCCCGGCTGCAGCATGAATTCGTCGCGGGCCACCAGGTCCGCGGCCAGTGTGGCCTGGTCGCCCTGGTAGAGCGCCATGAAGTCGGCCGAGTTGAAGGCGGCCGGCGACTTCAGCTCATAGACCCGCAGCACCAGAGGCGATGGCCGTTGGTTGACGCTGGGATTGAGCTGCGGCGATGCCTGGATGGCACCGTTGACGACGGTCGGTGGCGGCGGCTTCGGCGCCCCACCGCAGCCGGCGCCCAGCAGCGCTGCGCCGAACAGCGAAGCGCTGGCGACGCGCAGCACCAGGGAACGGGCACGGTTGTTCGGTTCCCGGTTCTCCGCGGGCTCGGTGGTCATGCGATGCACGCGGTTCCAGCCCGCGAAAACGCCCAGGTTCACTGCGCACTCCTGTCAGTCCGGGCAAGCTTAGCCAGGGCCCGACCGAGGCCGGCGTGACTTAGGTAATTCAAGCGGTGCAGGCTGCACGGTCGCGGCCCGAACGGCACGCGCTTGCGAGCGTCACCGGCCATGCGGGGGCCGCGCCCGTGGCGCAGACGGACCAACCGAGGGGTGAAAGGCCCACTGAAGGGCCCTTTGAAGGGCCCATGAAAAAAGGCCAGCGAGACGCTGGCCTTTTCCGGGAGGGACCGCTGCGCGCAGCACGCGGTCCGCGAAGCTCCGCCGCTTATTCAGCCTTGGCTTCGGTCGTTTCCGGCGCCGCCACTTCCGGACGGTCCACCAGTTCGACGAAGGCCATCGGCGCGTTGTCGCCGACGCGGAAGCCCATCTTCAGGATGCGGGTGTAGCCGCCCGGACGGGTCTGGTAGCGCGGGCCCAGCTCGTTGAACAGC
>CBIHPZ010000134.1:0-8301 GCA_966211865.1 uncultured Aquabacterium sp. | reverse complement strand
TTCGCGTCGTCACTCATGAGCTTGAAGTCGATCGAGGCTCCGCGGTCGCTCGCCGAGCTGGCGCGCTTCGACACCATCATCGACGCACGCTCGCCCGCCGAGTTCGCGGAAGACCACCTGCCCGGCGCGGTGAACTGGCCTTCTCTGGACGACGAGGAGCGCCGCATCGTCGGCACGCTGTACGTGCAGGACTCGCCGCTGGCCGCGCGCAAGCTGGGCGCGATGCTGGTGTCGCGCAACATCGCCCGGCACCTGGAACGCTGGGTGCAGGACAAGCCGCGCGAATGGCAGCCGCTGGTGTACTGCTGGCGCGGCGGGCAGCGCTCGGGCGCGCTGTCGCTGGTGCTGGACCAGATCGGCTTCCGCACGGCCAAGGTCGACGGCGGCTACAAGGCCTTCCGCGCCCGCGTGCGCGACGATCTGCAATCGCTGCCGCAGCGCTTCGATTTCCGCGTGCTGACCGGCCGCACCGGCAGCGGCAAGACCCGCCTGCTTCATGCGTTAGCCGCGGAAGGCGCGCAGGTGCTGGACCTGGAAGGCCTGGCGCTGCACCGCGGCTCGGTGCTGGGCGGCCTGCCGGACCGGCCACAGCCGGCGCAAAAGCGCTTCGACACCCTGCTGTGGCAAGCCCTGCAGCGGCTTGACCCGGCGCGGCCGGTGTTCGTCGAATCGGAGAGCCGCAAGATCGGCACGCTGCTGGTGCCCGATGCACTGATCAACCACATGCACCGCCATGGCCGCTGCATTTCGGTGCTATTGCCCGACGCGGAGCGGGTTCGCCTGCTGCTGGAAGACTACGCCGCGCTGACCGCCGACGTGGACCTGCTGTGCGCGCGGCTGCAGCAGCTGGTGGAGCTGCGCGGCAAGGAAGCGGTGGCGCGCTGGCAGGGCTTTGCGCGGGCAGGCGACTGGCAGGCCCTGTTGCCGGAGCTGCTGGCCCAGCACTACGACCCGCTGTACCTGCGCTCCATCGACCGGCACTACGCGGACATGAAAAACGCCGTCGAGCTTGCACTCGACGGCGCGGATGAAGTCAGCCTGCGGACCGCCGCGGCCCGCTTGTGCTCTTGACGCCGGGGCGGCTCGCCGCCCGCAGGCTCATCCCATGTGCAGGCCGCCGTTGCAGCTGAAGTCCGCACCCGTGGTGAAGCCCGAATCCGGGCCGGCCAGCCAGGCCACCACCGAGCCGATTTCCTCCGGCGTGCCGAGGCGCTTCACGGGGATGGTCGCGACGATCTTCTCGAGGATCTCGGGCTTGATGGCGCGGACCATGTCGGTGCCGATGTAGCCCGGGCTCACGGTGTTCACCGTCACGCCCTTGGACGCCACTTCCTGCGCCAGTGCCATCGTGAAGCCGTGCATGCCGGCCTTGGCGGCCGAGTAGTTGGTCTGGCCGGCCTGGCCCTTCTCGCCGTTGACCGAGCTGATCTGGATGATGCGGCCCCAGCCCTTTTCCACCATGCCCGGCACGACCTGCTTCGTGACGTTGAACATGCTGTTCAGGTTGGTGTCGATGACGGCCTTCCAGTCGTCGGGCGACATCTTCAGGAACATGCGGTCGCGCGTGATGCCGGCGTTGTTCACCAGCACGTCGATCGTGCCGTGCTCGGCCACGGCCTTGGAGAAGGCCTCGACGGTGGAGTCCCAGTCGGCCACGTTGCCGACCGAGGCGTAGAAGGTGTAGCCCAGGGCCTTCTGCTCGTCCAGCCACTTGTTGAAGTCACGGCTCGGGCCGCAACCGGCGATGACCTTGAAGCCTTCCTTGTGCAGGCGCTGGCAAATGGCGGTACCGATGCCGCCCATGCCGCCGGTGACGTACGCGACTTTCTGACTCATGACTCTCACTCCTTCGATGGGGTTGGTTCGAAGCGCACACCAGCCTGATCCGATGCCGGATCGCGGTCAATCGGGCGGACCCTGGGTGCCTGCTCCCTTTGACAAACAGAAAAACAAAACAATGAAGCCCGGGCGGCTGGAAGCCCACCCGGGCAGCGCCCCGCTCGCGCGGGGCATTCCCGATTACCGTTCGACGGTCAGGGCCACGCCCATGCCGCCGCCGATGCACAGCGATGCGATGCCCTTCTTCGCGCTGCGACGCTGCATTTCATGCAGCAGCGTGACGAGGATCCGGCAGCCCGAGGCGCCGATCGGGTGGCCGATGGCGATGGCGCCGCCGTTCACGTTGACCTTGCTGGTGTCCCAGCCCATCTCGTTGTGCACGGCACAGGCCTGGGCGGCGAAGGCTTCGTTGATCTCGAGCAGGTCGAGGTCGGCCGCCTTCCAGCCGGCGCGCTGCAGCGCCTTCTGCGAAGCGGGCACCGGGCCCATGCCCATGATGGCGGGGTCCAGCGCCACGGTGGCGTAGCTGGCGATGCGGGCCAGCGGCGTCAGGCCCAGCTGGTCGGCGCGCTTGGCGGTCATCACGATGACGCCGGCGGCGCCGTCGTTCAGGCCCGAGGCATTGCCCGCGGTGACCGAGCCGGCCTTGTCGAAGGCGGGCTTGAGGCCGGCCAGCGCTTCGGCGTTGGTCTTGCGGTTGATGTACTCGTCCGCGTCGAAGGCGATGGGATCGCCCTTCTTCTGCGGGATCAGCACCGGGACGATCTCGTCCTTGAACTTGCCGGCGTCCTGCGCGGCCGCGGCCTTCTGCTGAGAGGCCAGCGCCAGCGCGTCCTGCTTCTCGCGCGAGATCTCGTACTTCTTGGCCACGTTCTCGGCCGTGATGCCCATGTGGTACTTGTTGTACACGTCGAACAGGCCGTCGACGATCATCGAGTCGACCAGCTTCCAGTCGCCCATGCGCTGGCCGTCGCGCGAGTTCGGCAGCACGTGCGGCGCCAGGCTCATGTTCTCCTGCCCGCCGGCGATGACGATGTCCGAATCACCGGTGGCGACCGACTGCGCCGCCAGCATCACGGCCTTCAGGCCCGAGCCGCAGACGGCGTTGATGGTCAGCGCCGGCACGCCCTGCGGCAGGCCGCTCTTCACCACGGCCTGGCGGGCCGGGTTCTGGCCGGCACCGGCGGTGAGCACCTGGCCGAGGATGACCTCGCCGATCTGGTCGCCGCTCAACTTCGCGCGCTTGAGCAGCTCGGCGATGACGGTGGCGCCGAGCTCGGGCGCGGTGATCTTCGACAGCGAGCCGCCGAACTTGCCGACGGCGGTTCGGGCGGCGGCGACGATGACGATGTCGTTGGACATGAGGGTCTCCTTGAGGCGGTGCGTGTGGACGTGGGGACAGGAAGTGGCCGCTGGGCGCCGGGCTCTCAGGCCTTCTGGCGGACGTAGCGGCCGGGTGCGGGTTCGATGGCCTGGTGCTCGCGGTTGCCGTAGGCCTTGGGCGCAGCAACTTGCTTGCCAGCGTGGGTGCCCAGCCAGCCGGACCACTCCGGCCACCAGCTGCCGGGCTTCTCGGTCGCGCCTTCGAGCCAGGCGGCGGCATCGGCCGGCAGCTTGGTGTTGACCCAGTGGCTGCGCTTGTTCTTCGACGCGGGATTGATCACGCCGGCGATGTGGCCCGAAGCGCCGAGCACGAAGTGCTTCTTGCCCTTCAGGATGCCGGTGGAGGCGTAGGCCGCCTGCCAGGGCACGATGTGGTCCTCTCGCGAGGCGTAGATGAAGACCGGCGCCTTGATCGCGCCCAGGTCCAGCTTCTCGCCGCACACCGTCAGCTTGCCCGGCTCGCGCAGGTCGTTCTGCAGGTAGGTGTGGCGCAGGTACCAGCAGTACATCGGGCCCGGCAGGTTGGTCGAATCGCCGTTCCAGTACAGCAGGTCGAAGGGGGGCGGCGCCTCGCCCTTCAGGTAGTTGCCGACGACGTAGTTCCACACCAGGTCGTTCGGACGCAGGAAGCTGAAGGTCGTCGCCAGCTCCTTGCCCTTCAGCAGGCCGGGACCGTTGGGGCTGCCGGCGCCGATGGTCACCTCGCGCAGCTGCACCGAGGGCTCGTCGACGAAGACGTCGAGGATGCCGGTGTCGCTGAAGTCCAGCAGCGTGGTCAGCAGCGTGACCGAGGCCGCGGGCTGTTCACCGCGCGCGGCCAGCACCGCCAGCGCGGTCGTCAGGATGGTGCCGCCGACGCAGAAGCCCAGCGTGTTGATCTGCTCGGCGCCGGTGATGTCCTGCACCACCTCGATGGCCTTGATCGGGCCGTCGGCGATGTAGTCGTCCCAGGTCTTGGCGGCCAGCTCGGCATCCGGGTTGCGCCAGCTGACGACGAAGACGCGGTGGCCCTGCTCCACGGTGTAGCGGATGACCGAGTTCTCGGGCTGCAGGTCGAGGATGTAGTACTTGTTGATGCAGGGCGGCACGAAGAGCATGGGCCGCTCGTGCACCTTGGCGGTGAGGGGCTTGTATTCGATGAGCTGGAACAGCTCGTTCTCGAAGACCACCGCGCCTTCGCTGGTCGCCACGTTGCGGCCGACCTCGAACACGCTCTCGTCGGTCTGCGACATGTGGCCCTTGCCGATGTCCTGCCACAGGTGCTGCAGGCCCTGGGCGATGCTCTCGCCCTTGGTGTCGATGGCCTTCTTCAGCGCCTCGGGGTTCATCGCCAGGTAGTTGGCGGGGCTGGCCGCATCCACCCACTGCTGCACCGCGAAGCGGATGCGGGCCTTGGTCTTCTCGTCGCCCTGCACCGAATCGGCCAGCTGCATCAGCGTGCGGGCGTTCAGCAGGTAGCTTTGCGCGGCCATGGCGGCCACCGGGTTCGTGCCCCAGGCTTCCGACGCGAAGCGCTTGTCCTTCAGCGGCGCCGCGGCCACCTCACCACCCGCCTTGGCCGCGCCGGCCAGCGCGCCGTTCCACAGCTTGGTCGCCTCGGCCACGTAGTCGGCCTGCAGCTTGGTCAGGGTGTCGACCGGCACGCTGAGGCCGGTCACGGACTTCAGCATCTCCCCCACGGCACTTCCAAAGGCCTGCGCCTGTGCGCTGGCGTCGTCCAGTGACGGGAAGGCGGGGGTCTTCATGCGCTTGTCTCCTTGGCGGGCGCGGGACGCTGGGTTCGTGTGCAATGCTCTGCGCACTGCATCACGTTGTACAGCCTCTAGCTTACCCGAGGATGGCAGTGCTTTTCGATACGCGATATTGCGTACCACAATTTGAAATGCACATCGTTGCCATCGCCTGGATGTTCGTCGTCGTGCTGATGACGCTGGCCGAAGCCACCTCCCCCCAGGGCACGCTGCTGGGCGCGTTCTTCACGCTGCTGCTGTACGGGCTGCTGCCGCTGTCCATCGTGCTGTACCTGCTGGGCACGCCGATGCGGCGGCGGGCGCGGCGGCAGGCGGAGGCCGCGGCGTCAATCCCGCAAAGCGATGCCGGCGGCGAGGCGGCCGGTGGTCCGGTCGCGCCGGAACGAAAAGAACCGTGACGCGTCTTCGACGGTGCACCAGGACCCGCCGCTGACCTGCGTCACGCCGGCCGCGTGCAGGCGGTCGCGCGCCAGCTGCGGCAGGTTGGCCAGCCAGCGCGGCGCGCCGTCGGGCCGCGGCCGGGCCACGAAACGGGTCGGGTCCGGTGCCGCTGCGTTCGCGCCGAAGGCCGCCAGCACGTCAGCACCCACTTCGAACTGGCGTGGGCCGATGCAGGGGCCGAGCCAGGCCAGCAGCTGATCGGGGACCAAGCCGGCGGCCTCGCACATGGCTTGGACCGTGCGTTCCAGAACCCCGGCGGCCAGGCCGCGCCAGCCCGCATGTGCCGCACCCACCACGCGGCCAGCGCGGTCACACAGCAACACCGGCAGGCAGTCGGCCACCTGGACGACGCAGCCGACGCCCGGCTCGGTGCTGATGCTGGCATCGGCGCGGTGGAAGGGGCGCCCGGCCGCGAGGTCGTCAGCCGACAGCCGCACCACGTCCGCGCCATGCACCTGCTCCAGCCACACCGGCCGGGCGCCCAGCGCGGCGGCGAAGCGGCGCTGGTTCTCCGCGATGGCCGCCGCGTCGTCCACCACGTCGCCCGGCAGCGCCGCCGGCCGCAGGTTCAGGCTGTCGAAAGGCGGCGCGCTGACGCCACCTTCGCGCGTGCTCATCAGCGCGCTGACCGCCGCCGGCGCCGGCCAGTCCGGCCGGATGGCGCGGGGCAGCAGGTGCTCAGCTGGCATCCGGGCAGGCCGAGGGCTGGGTCTTGCTGAAGGCGTCCAGCTGCATGCAGGCATCGAACACCCGCATCACGTTCGGCACGTGGTCCAGCCGGGCGTTGAAGCGGGTGGCGTTGAAGATCTGCGGCACCAGCACGCAGTCGGCCAAGGTCGGCGTGTCGCCGTGGCAATAACGCGTTGGCGACGCGGCCAGCCGGCTTTCGACCACCTCCAGCCCGGTCTCCACCCAGTGGTTGTACCAACGATTCTTGTCCTCTTCCGCCAGCTTCAGCGGCCCCACCAGGTAGCGCAGCACGCGCAAGTTGTTCACCGGGTGGATCTCGCAGGCGATGTCCAGCGCCAGGGAACGCACGCGGGCCCGGCCCAGCGCATCGGCCGGCAGCAGCGGCGGCTCGGGGTGCGTTTCCTCCAGGTACTCGATGATCGCGAGCGACTGGGTGACGAAGTGGTCTCCGTCCTTCAGCAGCGGCACCAGGCGCGAGGCCGACACCGCCGCGTAGGACTCCTGCAGGTGCTCGTTCTTGATCAGCGAGACCGGCTTGTAGTCGTAGTCCAGCCCCTTCAGCGCCAGCGCGATGCGCACCCGGTACGAGGCCGACGAGCGGAAGTAGTTGTACAGCTCCATCACCCGCTCCGTCCGGTCAGCGCACCGCCACGCGCAGCGTGCCCAGGCCCTCGATGGCGCCCTCCATCACGTCACCCGGCACCACCGCGGCCACGCCGGCCGGGGTGCCGGTGAAGACCAGGTCGCCCGGCTGCAGCGTCCAGGCCTGCGAGAGGGTGGCGATGGTCTCGTTGACGCTCCAGATCAGCTCCGTCAGGTCACCCTTCTGGCGCTGCTGGCCGTTGACGGCGACCGTGATCGCGCCCTTCGTCAGCTCGCCGGTCCTGGCGATCGGGTGGATCGGCCCGATCGGCGCCGACTGGTCGAAGCCCTTGCCGATGCTCCAGGGCCGGCCCTGCTTCTTCATGTCGTTCTGCAGGTCGCGCCGCGTCATGTCCAGGCCAATGGCGTAGCCCCAGATGTGCTTGGCGGCGTCTTCCACCTTGATGTCGCGGCCGCCGGTGCCGATGGCCACCACCAGCTCGATCTCGTGGTGCAGGTTCTTGGTCAGCGGCGGGTAGGCCATCTCGCCGGTGGCACCGTCGGCCACGGGCAGCACGGCGTCGGCGGGCTTCATGAAGAAGAACGGCGGCTCGCGGCCGGTGAAGCCCATCTCCTGGGCGTGCTCGGCGTAGTTGCGGCCGACGCAGTAGATGCGGCGCACGGGAAACTCACCGCCGCCAGCCACCGGCACGGTGGCCTGGCGCGGCGCGGGAATGACGTAGCTCATGGGGTGTCTCCGGGAGGTGCCCGCGGCGGGGCGTGAACGCGCGTGAGACTTCTGGCGCAGGGGAAGCGATCGATGATGCCACGCCACCCTCCCGCGCCGTGGCCATGGGGACGGCCGCTACACTCCCGCGCACGATGCTGCTCCCGCGCCAGATCAAACACTGCCGCGCCTGCGGCACCGCCGTCACCTACCGCATCCCGGACGACGACAACCGCGAACGCGCGGTGTGCCCGGCCTGCAACACCATCCACTACGAGAACCCGCTCAACGTCGTCGGCACGGTGCCGGTGTGGGGCGACCAGGTGCTGCTGTGCAAGCGCGCCATCGAGCCGCGCTACGGCCTGTGGACCCTGCCCGCGGGCTTCATGGAACTGGGCGAGACCGTCGCCGAGGGCGCGCTGCGCGAGACGGTGGAGGAAGCCGGCGCGAAGGTGGAACTGCAGGGCCTGCTGACGCTGATGAACGTGGTGCAGGTCGGCCAGGTGCACCTGTTCTACCGGGCACGCATGCTGGATGCGTCACTCGACCCCGGGCCGGAAACGCTGGAAGCGCGCCTGTTCCACGAGCACGAGATCCCCTGGGACGAGATCGCCTTCCGCACCGTTCGGCAGACGCTGCAGCACTTCTTCGCCTGCCGCCGCGAGGGCGGGCACTACGCGCTGCACACCGGCGACATCAGCTGAAGGGGTGCGCCGGCTCGGTCGGCACCTCGTCGGGGTCGATGGCTTCTTCCCCCTCGACCGCCGGCTCGCCCAACGCCGGCCCGGTCGCCGCGTCGAAGCCCAGGCCCCACAACACCGCCAGGTCGGCCGGGCTGCAGACGCCCTCGGCGGTGATGGACAGGCCCACGCTCTGCACCAGCTGCAC
>CBIHPZ010000133.1:0-8308 GCA_966211865.1 uncultured Aquabacterium sp. | reverse complement strand
GTCATCAGGTCGGGCTGCACGCCTTCGGCATCGCACGCGAACATCGGGCCGGTGCGGCCGAAGCCGGTGATGACCTCGTCGACCACGAAGAGGATGTCCAGCTCGCGCGCCGCGTCGGCCATGGCCTTCAGCCAGCCTTGCGGCGGCACGATGACGCCGCCCGAGCCCTGGATGGGCTCGCAGAAGAAGGCGGCCACGTTGTCGGCGCCCAGCTCGGCCACCTTGGCGCGCAGCGCGGCGACGGACGAGGCGATGACCGCCTGCGCATCACCGCCCGATTCATGGCGGTAGGGGTAGGGCGAGGGGATGTAATGCTGCGTGCGCAGCGGCAGGTCGAAGCCGCGGTGGAACACCGGCAGCGCGGTGAGGCCGGCGCCGGTGGACGAGGACCCGTGGTAGCCGCGCTGCAGCGAGATGAAATGCTTCTTCGCCGGCCGGCCGGTGTTGTTGTGGTACTGCACGATGAAGCGCACGGCGGCGTCCACCGAATCGGATCCGCCTAACGTCAGATAGGCGCGTGTCAGCGACGGCGGCGTGATCTCCACCAGCTTGGCCGCCAGCTTGATCGCCGGCTCGCTGCTGAAGTGGAAGTAGCCGGTGGCATAGGGCAGGCGGCGCAGCTGCTCGGTGGCGGCCTGCACCACGCTCTCCTGGCCGTAGCCCACGTTCACGCACCACAGGCCGGCAAAGGCGTCCAGCAGCTCGTGGCCGTGGTTGTCCTTCAGCCAGACGCCGTGGCCGCTGTCCAGCACGGCGGGGCCGCGCTGCTCGTGCAGGCGCCAGGGGGCCACCGGGTGGACGAGGTGGGCGCGGTCCAGCGCGGCGAGGACGTCGGGGTCGGTGGGGTGCAGGGTCATGGCGGCGGCTCAGCAGGTCGTGTGTTCGATGGGACACAGCTTAGGCGGCGGGCCGCGTGGCGTGGTGCCGTTCAGGGGGCGGACGCTGCGGCTTTGCTGCGTTTGCGGGCGTGGCCGCGGCACATCCTGCGGTCGCCCCGAAAGGCGTCAATAGCCCTTGTCGCGATCGACGAGGCCCAGCAGGGGCTCGCCGCGCTCGAAGCGCTGCAGGTTGTCCAGCACCACCGCGGCGGCGCTGCGCGGCTGCGTCATGCTGGCGATGTGCGGCGTGATGCGCACGCGCGGATGCGCCCACAGCGCGTGGCCGGCGGGCAGGGGCTCGGGGTCGGTCACGTCCAGCACGGCTTCGGCCAGGCGGCCTGTGTCCAGCGCGGCCAGCAGCTCGTCCGTCACCAGCTGCGGGCCGCGGCCCACGTGCACCAGCTGCGCGCCGCGCGGCAGTTTGCTGAAGAGTGGCGTGCCCAGGAAGCCGCGCGTGGCGTCGGTGAGCGGCAGCAGGCACACCAAAATGTCGGTGCGGGCCAGGAACGGCTCCAGCTCGGCCGGGCCGGCGAAGCATGCGGCGCCCTCTATCGCGTGAGATGAGCGGCTCCAGCCGGCGCAGTCGAAGCCCAGGTGCTGCAGCGACTGCAGCACCGCCTGGCCCAGCGACCCCAGCCCCAGCACGCCCACGCGCCGCTCGGCCGCGGGGCGCACCGGCAGCGGCTGCCACAGGCCCTGCTGCTGCTGGCGGCGGTAGGCGGGCATGTCGCGGTGCAGGTCCAGCACGGCATGCGTCACGTACTCCACCATGCCGTTGATGATGCCGGGCTCCACCATGCGAACGACGGGCAGCCCGGCGGGCAGGGCGCTGAGGTCGAACTGGTCCACGCCCGCGCCGGAGGAGAACAGCAGCTTCAGGTTCGGAAAGCGGGTGGCGATGTCGGCGGGCGGCTCCCAGGCGGCCAGGTAGTGCACGTCGGCGGGGTCGCCGATGTCGGGCCAGATGTGGAAGGGCAGCGTGGGCGCGCGCTGCGCGAACACCTCGGCCCACTGGCGGCCGCGGACGGGATCGGACTTGTAGAGGAAGCTGGGCATGGCCGCGTTTTTTGGATGGTAGGCGTCAGCCGATCGCCTGCGTGACGATGGCGTAGAGGCGCGCCGCGCCGGGTCCGCCGTCGCTGGCGGGCTGGCGGCCGCGCTGCATCGTCACCGGGGCGTCCACGCGGGCCAGGCCCAGGCTTTCCACCCACTCGGCCAGGCCGCTGGCGGCGTCGATGTCGATGCGGGTGAAGCGGCCGGCATTCACGCCGGCCAGGTGGGCGATCAGGGCCTGCGCGCCTTCGGTGTCGGGCGCCACGACCGGCCCGATGACATGGCCGCGGCCGAAGCGGCGCAGCAGGCCGAAGCCGCGCGGCACGCCGCCTTCGTCCAGCACCACGGCGGCCTCGGCGCCGGCCACCAGTTCGTCGACCAGCGCGTCGCGCGGCATGCCGCGGGCCTGCGCATCCAGCGCGCGCAGCGCCGGCCCGTCGCTCACGCCCGCGGGGCGCAGGCGCCGGCCGGCGCCCAGCGCCACCAGCGGCGCGGGCAGCGCGATGCCCTGGTGCTGGCGCAGCTCGCCGGTGCGTTCGAAGCCCAGGCGTTCGTACAGGCCGCGCCCTTCCAGCGTGGCGTGCAGCAGCAGCTGGCAATCGCCCAGGCCGTCAAGCAGCGCCGTCATCAGCCGGTGGCCGATGCGGCGGCCCTGCGCCGCGGCGGTGACGATGATCAGGCCCAGCGTGGCGTGCCGTGGCCCCCAGCGGAAGCGCAGCGCGGTGCCCAGGACCTGGCCGTCGCGTTCGGCCACGAAGCCCTCGGCATGCCGGAAGGCCTGTTCCCAGTCCGCCAGGCGGTGCGGCCAGCGCACTTCTTCGGACAGCGTGTGCGCGGCATCGAGGTCGGCGGCGGTCATCGGGCGCAGCGTCACGCCGTCGGCCGGCGGCAGGTTCGGGGTGGTTGCGGCCATCGAAGGTCTCGTTTCAGGGGCTCTGGAAGGGTCTATCTTCGGGAAAGCGAGCGCTCCCCGCCAGTGCAAATGGGGGCCCGAACGCAATTCGGCAGCTTCGTTCATTTGGGACCCGGGCGACCGCATGGCATGCCACAGCGCGCGCGTCTATGCACACAAATGCGGCGGTGCTGTGCCCAGAATTCCGGGCCATTGCACAGCAAAGGCAGGTGATGATGCTTTCAGATCCGGACGCGGTGGCCGTCCCCAACGGCCACTTCATCGCCGGGCGCCTGGTGCGCGACGCCGGCCGGCGTGCGGTGCGCCGCCCGTCGGACGGCGGCCTGCAGGCCGAGCTGCCGGTGGCCGACGAGGCCACGGTGGACGCGGCGGTGATGGACGCTCACATCGCGTGGCAGCAGAGCGGCTGGGCAACGGGCGCCCCGCGCGACCGGGCGCGGGTGCTGCGCCGCTGGGCCGACCTGATCGAGGCCGACGTGGCCACCCTGGCCCCGCTGGAAGCCGTGGGCTCCACCCGCCCGCTGCGGGATGCGGCGGCCTGGGACGTGCCCTTCACCGCCGAGGGCATCCGCTTCTTCGCCGAATACGCCGACAAGCTGGGCGGCGAGGTGGCCGCCACGCGGCAGGACCAGCTGGGCATGGTGGTGGCCGAGCCCTATGGCGTGGTGGGCGCCATTGCGCCGTGGAATTTCCCGCTGGTGATGGCCTCGTGGAAGGTGGGCGCGGCGCTGGCCGCCGGCAATGCGGTGGTGCTGAAGCCTTCCGAACTGACGCCGTTCTCGGTGCTGCGGCTGGCCCAACTGGCGATTGAAGCGGGCCTGCCGCCGGGCCTCTTCAACATCGTGCAGGGTGAGGGCGCCACCACCGGCAGCGCGCTCACCCGGCACCCGAAAGTGGCCAAGCTCACCTTCACCGGCTCCACCGCCACCGGGGCCGCCATCATGGCCGCGTGTGCCATGCATGGCCCGAAGCCGGTCACGCTGGAGCTGGGCGGCAAGAGCCCGCAGCTGGTGTTCGACGACGCGCCGGACATCGACACCCTGGCCCGGCGCATTGCCGGCGCCATCACCGGCAATGCGGGGCAGGTGTGCGTGGCCGGCTCGCGGCTGATCGTGCAGCGTGGCATGGCGCCGGCCTTGGTCGAGCGCCTGCTGAAGCTCTTCAACGCCCACCGCCCCGGCGCCACCTGGGACGATGCCGCCACGCTGCCGCCCATCATTTCGCGCCAGCAGGCGGACCGCATCGACACCATCGTGGCCCAGGCGCGTGAAGCCGGCGCCGAGGCCTTGTGCGGCGGCGGCCTGTTCGATGGCGGGCATGGCGGCGCCTTCTACCGCCCGACCCTGCTGGCCGGCGTGGATTCCAGCAACCCGGCCGTGCGGCAGGAGATCTTCGGCCCCGTGCTGACGGTGCAGACCTTCGACGACGAAGCCGAAGGCCTGGCCCTGGCCGCGCACGAGGACTATGGCCTCGCCGCGGGCGTGCACACGGCGGACATCGGCCGCGCGCTGCGTGCCATGCGCGCGCTGAAGGCCGGCACGGTGTGGATCAACCGCTATGGCCGCACAGCGGACTTCGTGCTGCCCACCGGCGGCTGGCAGAAGTCCGGCATCGGCAAGGACTTGGGCCGCCAGGCCGTCGAGGCGAACCTGCGCTTCAAGAGCGTGCTCATCGACATCCCGGCCGCCCTGTGAACGGGCATCGCGCACCCCCTCCGGGCCCACCGCACACCCTGCCGACTGACCCTTGCAAACCACAGCTTCATGCCGCCGGACCGTGCAATACAACACAAGCTGATGCCGTCCCCATGCTGCAATGACGCCATACCGAGAGCCTCAACCGAGTCGCAACCGAGAGAGACCCAACATGACTTTCCGACCCAAGTACATCACCTTCGACTGCTACGGCACGCTCACCCGTTTCCGCATGGGCGACCTGGCGCGCGAGATGTTTGCCAACCGCATTCCGGCCGAGCGCATGGAGCAGTTCATTGCCGATTTCTCGGCCTACCGCCTGGACGAGGTGCTGGGCGCCTGGCAGCCGTATGAAGTGGTGCTGAAGAACGCCATTCGCCGCCTGTGCCGCAAATGGAAGCTGCAGTACATCGACGCGGAAGCGCAGCAGTACTACGACGCCGTGCCCACCTGGGGCCCGCATGCCGACGTGCCCGCCGGCCTGGCCAAGGTCGCGAAGGAGATCCCGCTGGTGATCCTGTCCAACGCGTCCGACGACCAGATCCACAGCAACGTGGCCAAGCTGGGCGCGCCTTTCCACCGCGTGTACACCGCGCAAATGGCGCAGGCCTACAAGCCGCGGCTGCAGGCGTTCGAATACATGCTCGATTCGCTGGGCTGCAATCCGGAAGACGTGCTGCACGTGTCCTCCAGCCTGCGCTACGACCTGATGTCGGCGGACGACCTCGGCATCGTCAACAAGGTGTTCGTGAACCGCGGCCACGGCCCCGGCAACGCGGCCTACCGCTACACCGAGATCGCCGACATCGGCGGCCTGCCTGGCGTGGTCGGGCTCTGACCGGCCGAAGCTCGAGAAGCGCATCGTGACCGCCGCCGCCATTCCCCGCGCACCCGCCACCGCTTTCAGCCCCATGAAGCTCGACGCCTACTGGACCGACAGCGCCCCGGCCTTCCGGCCCAAGGTGCGCGCATTGCCGGCGCAGGTGGACGTGGCCATCGTGGGCGGTGGCTTCACCGGGCTGTCGGCCGCGCATGCGCTGGCCCGGCGCGGCGCCACCGTGGTGGTGCTGGAGGCGGGCGAGCGCGTGGCGGCGGAAGCTTCAGGCCGCAATGGCGGCCACGTGAACAACGGCCTGGCGGTGGACTATGCGGAAGTGGCCGCCAAGCACGGCACCGAGCGCGCGGCCGCCTGGTACCGCGCCTACGACGACGCGGTGGACACCGTGGCCCGCCTGGTGCGGGAAGAGCGCATCGACTGTGATTTCACCCGCACCGGCAAGCTGAAGCTCGCCACCCGCCCCGCCGGGCTGGACGCGCTGCGCCGCAGCGCCGAGCGCCTGCACGCCGATGGCGTGGACACCGATACCGAGATCCTGAGCGCCGACCAGGTGCGCGCCGAGGTGCAGAGCGAGCGTTTCCACGGCGGCCTGCTCTACAAGCGCAGCGGCCAGATGCACATGGGCCGCTTCGCCGCCGGCATTGCCGCGGCGGCCGAGAAGCGCGGCGCGCAGATCCACACCGGCACCTGCGTGCAGGGGATAACCCGCATCGGAAGCGGCCACGTGCACCGCCTGCAGACCAGCCGCGGCCCGGTCACCGCGCAGCAGGTGCTGCTGGCCACCGGCGCCACGCGGCACGGCGGCTACGGCAGCTTCGGCTGGCTGCGCCGCCGCATCGTGCCCATCGGCAGCTTCATCGTCGTCACCGAGCCGCTGGGCGCCGAACGCGCCAATGCGCTGCTGGCCGGCCGCCGCACCTACGTGACGGTGGCCAACATCCACCACTACTTCCGGCTCACACCGGACCACCGGCTGGTGTTCGGCGGGCGGGCGCGCTTTGCCGTGTCCAGCCCCACGTCCGATGCGGCCAGCGGCGAGATCCTGCGTGCCGGACTGGCCGAGACCTTCCCGCAACTGGGCCAGGTGCGCCTGGACTACTGCTGGGGCGGCCTGGTCGACATGACGCAGGACCGCCTGCCGCATGCCGGCGAACGCGACGGCCTGTACTACGCCATGGGCTACAGCGGCCATGGCACGCAGATGTCCGTGCACATGGGCCAGCAGATGGCCCGCGTGCTGGCCGGCGATGCCGAGGCCAACCCCTGGCGCGACCGTTCGTGGCCAGCCATTCCTGGGCATGTGGGACCGCCGTGGTTCCTGCCAGCGGTGGGCCTGTACTACCGCCTGAAAGACAAGCTGTCCTAAATTGTTAAAGACGCGTGGCCACCGCGCGTTCCATCACCACCCCTCTCGTCCCACGACCCTTTCCGGAGTCCGCACCATGAGCAGCCACCGCCAGTCTCTCGCCCACCTCGTCGGCCCCCAGGAAAGCCAGCGCCTGCTGACGGCCCTGCAGCGCGGCGCCACGCGGCGCGACATCCTGGGCCTGCTGATGGCCGGCGGCATGCAGGCCGGCCTGGCGGGCGGCCTGGCCAGCACCGCGCTGTCCGTGCATGCGCAAACGCCCAGGCGCGGCGGCAAGCTGCGGGTGGCCGGCGCCACCGCCGCCGCCACGGACACGCTGGACCCCGCGAAGTATTCGAACCAGACCGATTACTCGCGCGGCATGATGGTCTACAACGGCCTTTACGCGCTCGACGGCAGCCTGACGCCGCAGCCGGCGCTGGCCGAGAAGGCCGACACCAAGGACGCGAAGACGTGGGTGTTCACCCTGCGCAAGGGCGTCACCTTCCACGACGGCAAGGCGCTGGCGCCGGCCGACGTGGTCTATTCGGTGATGCGCCACAAGGACCCGGCCACCGCGTCCAAGGCCAAGGCGCTGGCCGACCAGATCGAGAGCGTGAAGGCCACCGGCCCGAACGAGGTGACGATGGTGCTGTCGGCGCCGAACGCCGACCTGCCGGTGATCCTGGGCACCTTCGCGTTCCACATCGTCAAGGAAGGCACGACGGACTTTTCCGGCGGCATCGGCACCGGGCCCTACAAGATGAAGGAGTTCAAGCCGGGCGTGCGTTCGCTGGCCGTGCGCAATGAGGGTTATTGGAAGCCGGGCCGGCCCTACCTGGACGAGATCGAATTCGTCGGCATCGGCGACGAAAGCGCACGGGTGAACGCGCTGCTGTCCGGCGGCATGGACCTGGTCGGCTCGGTGAACCCGCGTTCGGTGGCGCGCATCAAGGGCACGCCGGGTTTCGCGGTCTTCGAGACCCAGT
Source organism: uncultured Aquabacterium sp. (assembly GCA_966211865.1). Taxonomy (GTDB): domain Bacteria; phylum Pseudomonadota; class Gammaproteobacteria; order Burkholderiales; family Burkholderiaceae_C; genus Pseudaquabacterium. Next base: position 598 of record CBIHPZ010000133.1, on the reverse strand, counting down.
CGGGCCAGTATTCCGACCTGGTGATGCGCAAGGACACGGGACCGGGCCAGAACGAAGACTTCATCCTGGCGATGAAGTACCTGTTCGACCGCCAGCAATTGAAGAAGACGGTGGCCTTGGACCACGCGGTGCTGGCCAACGACCAGCCGATCGACCCGACCAACCGCTTCTATTTCGCGGGCCTGCCGCAGCGGCCGTTCGACCTGGACAAGGCCAAGTTCCACCTGCAGAAGTCGGGCGTGACGGGCAAGGTGCCGGTCGTGGCTTCGCCGGCCGCGCTGTATTCCGTGGAGATTGCGCTGGTGCTGCAGCAGACGGCACAGAAGATCGGCCTGGACCTGGACGTGAAGCGCATGCCGGCCGATGGCTATTGGTCCAACCATTGGCTCAACAGCCCGGTGGGCTTCGGCAACGTCAATCCGCGGCCGAGTGCGGACACCATCCTGACGCAGTTCTTCAAGTCGGATGCGGCGTGGAATGAGTCGCGCTGGAAGAACCCGAAGTTCGATCAGCTGCTGGTGGCGGCGCGGGGTGAAGTGGACCTGGCGAAGCGGAAGCAGATGTACGCGGACATGCAGACGATGATTCACGAGGAGGC
>CBIHPZ010000132.1:0-8332 GCA_966211865.1 uncultured Aquabacterium sp. | reverse complement strand
GGCCATCGGCCCGGCGGCCACGCAGGCGTCGCAGCTGCTGGTCTACAACGACCAGACCGGCACCCTGTCCTACGACCCGGACGGCAGCGGCCCGGACAAGCCCGTGGTGTTCGCCACGCTGACCGGCACGCCCACGCTCGACTGGACCGACTTCACCGTGGCGTGAGCGAATGCGACCGGCCTACTGGCGCTTCCGGGGCGCCGGCCGGTCGACCCATTCCTCCTTGGCCTCGTCCCAGCGGTGGGTCTTCATGAACCGCATGGTCTCCGCCTGGACCTGAGCGCGCGACATGGTGGACATCGCCCGCGGGGCGCCGGCCCGCGGCACCCAGTTGCCCTGGGCTTCGTCCCAGCGGTGCTTGCTCAGGAATTCATCGCGCTCGGCCTTGATCTGCGCGCGCGTCTTCGCGCCTTCGGGCGGCTCGAAGCCGGGCCGGACGACCCAGGTGTCGGTGGCCGGGTCCCAGCGGTGGGACTTCAGGAACTCGGCGCGCTCCATCTTGACCTGCGCCCGCGTGAGGCCCGGCTCGGCCGGTGCCGGGCTGGTCTGCGCCAGGACGGACAGGGGACTGGCGAGGACACCGCACAGCGCCAGCATGGCCAACGGGTGAGTCTTGTTCATGGTGAGCTTCCTTGTGCGCTACGGGACGCTTTGCACCGTAGCCTCGACCACCACCGCGCCACTTGCGCCTGCGCAATCGGCCACCGGTGGGTGCGCCTGCGCAATCGGCCGCCGGTGGCTGCGCCTGCGCTGACGGCGCTGGACATGCGGTGCGCCCGGTGCAGGCGCACGGATTTACAAGCCGGCGCGCGCTCGCCGCGCGAGCATCGCGGCATGGCCGCCCTTGACCCTCCGTCCTTTTCCAGCCCCGACTTCCACGACGGCATGCGCCGCAGCCTGCCCCTGGCCCTGGGCGTGGCCGCCTTCGGCCTGGTGTGGGGCACGCTGGCCGGCCAGGCGGGCCTGAGCCCCGCCGAGAGCGTGCTGATGAGCGCGCTGGTCTTCGCCGGTGCCGCGCAGTTCGTGGTGCTGCCGCTGTGGCACGCCGCGGGCGCGCTGCCGCTGGGGGCCATCGTGGCGGCCACGCTGGTGGTGAACCTGCGCTTCGTGCTGATGAGCGCCACCCTGCTGCCGCTCTTCCAGCGCGAACGCCCGCGCTGGCCGGTGGCCAAGGCCTTCCTGATCAGCGACGAGAACTGGGCCCTGGCCAGCGCCGACCTGGCGCGCGGCCGCGGCAGCGTGGGGCTGCTGCTGGGCAGCGGCGCCGTGGTCTATACCAGCTGGGTGCTCTCCTGCACGGTCGGTCGCTTCGCCGGCACGCTGATCGGGGAACCCGCGCGCTGGGGCCTGGACTTCGCCTTCACCGCCAGCTTCCTGGCACTGCTAACAGGCATGTGGCGCGGCCGATCCAGCGCCCTGCCGCTGGCGGTGGCGGCCGGCGCGGCGCTGCTGGCCGAACGCGTGCTGCCCGGCGCCTGGTTCATCGTGATCGGCGGCCTGTGCGGCAGCGTGGCCGGGGCCTGGTGGGCGCCGGCCGGCGCGGTGGACGCAAACCGCGCCGCCGATGCCAACAGCAGCAGCAGCCATAGCAGCCACAGCAGCCACAGCAGCCACAGCAGGGACAGCGGCAGCGGCAACGGCAACGGCAGCGACAGCTACAGCGGCAGTCACAGCGGCAGCAACAGCAACAGCGACGACACCGGCCTCGGCGCGACCGTCAGCCCCGGCGCGCCCGCCAACGCCACGACCACCACGGAGGCCATGCGATGAGAGCCGATGCCGTGATCGCCATCGTCGCCATGGCCGGCATCACCTGGGGCCTGCGCGCCGGCGGCCTGGCGCTGGCGCGCCACCTGCAGCAGCACGGCGCCATGGCGCGGGCGCTGCGCCAGATGCCGGCCTGCGTGATGGCCGCGCTGGTGGCGCCGGCCGTGGCGCACGGCGGGTTGCCCGAGCGGCTGGCCGCCGCCTTCACCATCGCCGCCATGGCGCTCACGCGCAGCCTGCCCGCGGCCATGCTCGTGGGCATCGGTGCCGTCGTGGCCGGCCGACAATGGTGGCCATGAGCCCGCCGGGCCGCCCGCAGCGACACCGGCCGCCACCCCACCGGAAGCCACCGCCCGAACACCCAGCCATGAGCCCGCACGGCCGCCCGAAGGGCGAATTCCCTCCTGGAGGGACGGCACCCGGCGCCAGCGGTTCACCAGTGAGCCGCCGCGCCGGCCCCGCCGATCCGCCCGCGGAACACGCCGCCGAGCGCAGCGACTTCTGGCGCGTGCCCGGCCTGGCCGGCACCAGCTTCTTCAAGGCCCGCTTCACGCACCACAGCTACAGCCGCCACACCCACGACGAATACGCGATCGGCACCCTCGAGCAGGGCCGGCAGACCTTCCACTGCCGCGGCGGCCAGCACGTCACCACGCCGGGATCGCTGATCCTGGTGAACCCCGACGACCTGCACGACGGCCAGGCGGCCGGTGCAGCGGGCGCGGCCTACCGCTACCGCATGGTCTACATCGAACCCACGCTGATCGCCGAGGCCCTGCGCGAAGCCGACCTGCCCGGCGCCCTGCCGCTGTTCCGCGCCCCGGTGGTGCGCGATCCCGAGCTGGCCGCGGCACTGCGCCTCTTCAACCACCGCACCGAGCAGCCCGAAGGCCTGGACGCGCTGGAATTGGAGACCCGGCTGCTGCACCTGGTGCGCGCGCTGCTGCAACGCCACGCCGCCAGCCCGCCCGTGCGGAACCCGCGCGCCGGGCGCGACACCGCCATCGTGCGCCACGCCTGCCGCTACCTGGACGAACACTACGCCGCCGACCCCTCGCTGACGGCGCTGGCCATGCAATGCGGCATCAGCCGCTTCGCGCTGCTGCGCCTCTTCACCAAGGAAGTGGGCCTGCCGCCGCATGCCTACATGACCCGCGCCCGCCTGCGCGAAGCGCGCCGCCTGCTGCTGCAGGGCGAGCCCGCGGCCCAGGTGGCCGCCGCCGTGGGCTACGTCGACCAGAGCCACCTGACCAAGCGCTTCAAGGCCGCCTTCGGCATCACGCCCGGGCAGTTCGGTGCGGCGCTGAGCCGGTGACAGTAACTTTCAAAAGGCGCGTATGACGTATGTCACTGCCCCCGCTCCTGCGCGGACCAGCGGGTGGCAGAGCGACATAGTTCACCTTGTGAGCGGCCCCCGCGCGACCTAGAGTCCCTGCCAGTGGTCCGGCAACAGCGCCGGGCCCTCAGGGGGAACGATGGTGCTGAGCGTGCAGTTCGAACACTGCGGGCGCAGGTTCGAACTGCGCCCGGCCTGGCCGGCCATGGCGCCGCCGCCGCGCGACGGCTTCGATCGCGTGGCGTCCACCGACGTGCCCTCCGGCCCCTGGCCCGCGGTGCCGCGCTGGCTGGCCAGCTGCAGCACCTGGCGCCTGCGCGCGCTGGCCGAAGAGATCGACGGCGGCCCCGGCGTGCTGCAGCAGCGCGACAGCCAGGTGCATGAGGCCATCACGCGGCTGCTGCAGCAAGGCCGGCTGCACCTGCTGGAGCTGACCCGCCGCGCCCTGGTGGACGAGCAGAAGGCGGAGCTGCCGCAGGCCGCATCCCCGGCCTTCACGCCGTCCATGCTGCGCGCCGCGCCCGCGGCAGAACCGGCCCCCGCCGTGAAGCCCGCCGCAGCCGAGCCCGCCGTGCCGATCGACCAGGACCTGCAGGCCGCCGTGCTGCGCCACGCGGCCGAGAGCGGCGTGCCCTTCTGCGAGGAATGCGAGCGGCGGCGCCGGCGGCAACCCGAGGCGTCACCCGCCGAACTGGAGCCCGCATGACAGCCACCGAACCCCTGCCCACCGCCGCGGTGGACAGGCTGATCGAAGGCCTGTGGCCCCACGGCGACGACCCCGAACGGCCGCAGGTGCACGCGGTGGTGGACGCCGCGCGCGACCCGCGCCTCATCGGCTTGCTGGACAGCACCGGCCTGGAACGCTGCTGCCTGTTCGCCGGCCCGCTGTCACCCGCGCTGCGCGCCGCCGCGCCGCACCTGGTGCACCTGTCGCCGGATGCGCGCTTCACCCGCGCCTTCTTGCAGCTGGGCTGGGGCCGCAGCTGGGGCGTGCTGACCAGTGCGCCGCCGGACGTCACCCTGCCGCAGCTGCGCAAGCACCTGCGCACGCTGCTGCGCGTGCGCGACGAGACCGGCCGCACGCTGCTGTTCCGCTTCTACGACCCGCGCGTGCTGCGGGCCTACCTTCCAACATGCACGGCCACGGAAACCGGGCAATTCTTCGGTCCGGTTCACCGCTTCATCTGCGAGCCCGGCATGGACGCCGGCGCCCCCGACGCATTGAGCGTCGGCCGCGACGGACAGTGGCGTGCGCTGCGCAGCCCACCCGTGCGCCTCGAAGGTGGCCTGCTGCCGCCGCAAGCCGAGCCCGCGCCGGCGGTGACGACGACATGCTGACGATCCGCCACGCGCAGCTGCAGGCGCTGGAGCTGGACATGCGCCGGCGCACCAAGCTGCGCCTGGTGGCCGAACTGAAGGCGGCGTCGCGGCCGCCGCAGCCGGCCCTGCCCGGCGACCCAGAACTGCAGGCCCTGCTCGACCGCTGCGAGGCGCGCATCGACCGCTACGACGGCCACTTCGGCGACGATGCGCCACGCCACCTGTGCCTGAGCCTGGCGCTCGGCGAGGATTGGCCCGACCAGCCCTGGGCGCGCACCGTCTTCGATGACCCGGACATCCCGGGCACCAGCAAGCTCGACGTCATCGACGTGCACTTGGCCGCGCGCCGCACGGCCACCGGCAACGCCTGAAGCGCCATGCCCTCCTGGACCTGCATCGCCGGCTGCGGAGCGCAGCAGGAAACCATCGTCAGCCTGGTGCCCTCGGGCGGCGCCATCACGCAGATCCACGGCACCTGGTTCACGTCCGTGCGCCCAGGCCACCACGTGACGGTGACCGCCGTCACGGCGCCGCACAACGCCGGCGTGTGGGCCAACCTGCAGTGGCAGAACGCGATGGGTGGCGGCGGGCAGACGGCCACCGTGGCGCGCGCGGCGGCGGGCCCGGTGCGGGTCACCGCTTCGCTGGACAACGACCGCTCGGTGGACCTGCATTTCGTCGAGCTGACCACGCTGGTGTCGACCACCGGTACCAACACCGCCGCCGACACCTGGAAATGCTGGGTCCGGGCGGGCGGATTCGCCGACGTCGTCGCCACGCCCAATCCCAACTGGTACCGGTACCGCAATGAATTCACCTGGACCTGGGCCGATGCCGGTGCGCACGCGGGCGCCGATGCCGGCGTCGCCGGCCGGTCGGCTCGCCGCCGGCGCATACCGCTGGACCATGGCGGCGACACCATCACGGTCACCGCCACGCTGTACGAAGACAGCAAGACCATCACCATCCGCGTCTGCCAGCCGCCGGTGCTGCAATTGCAGCGACTGCAATTCGACGGCCACGTCGTGGCCTGCGACGAACGCGGCCACTTCGACCGCATCTGGGAGCGCGGCCGCATCGAGGCCGACCCCGCCGCCGGGGTGGTGAACCCATCGGCCAACAACATCAACTCGGTGCTGTGCTTCACCAGTGGCGGCGCCATCACCATCACCGCCACCTTCAACGTCACCACCGCGCCGACCGACCCTGAAGTGGTGACCGTGCGCGGCCGTGCGCGCATAGGCGGCACCCACTTCGTGTGGGAACAGGTCGGCCTGGCGGTGCCCGCCGCGGCCGCGCCGGTGACCACCGCACCCATGGTCAGCGCCGCCACGCTGCCCGTTCGCGTTGGCTGTTATGACGACGTGGTGATCCGCTGGGAAATGGACGGGCCGGACGGCAACACCACCGACCTGGGCCAGACCACCCACCAGGTCTACACGCTGCTGGCCGCACCGGTCGCGCCGCAGGCCGGCGCCACCGGCGCACTGGGGATGCCCACCGTCTACTGGACGCTGCTGGAGTTCAGCTGCCGTCCCGCGCACGGCGCAACCACAGCGGCACAGATGGTGTCACGGTCCTATTCGCCCCTGAAAGGCACCACGGGCGACGGCAATGGCCCGCGCCGTGCGCGCGACCGGCAGCGACTGAGCTATTGGCTGCAAGGCATCAACAGCGCGCCCATCTTCACCACCGGGCAACTGCTCAACACCGCCGACGGCGGCGGCCGCTGCGGATCGTGGGCCCACCTGCTGGTGAACATGTGGGCATTGCATGGCGAGGCGGCCCGCATCTCGGGCGTGCACCCACAGCAGAATCCCGTGGTGGACCACTGGTTCCTCGTCAAGAACTGCAGCTTCGGCGGCAACGGCAATGCGGCAGCCGCCCCGTGGACACACACCGGCCACCACGTGGCGGCCGCCGGGCGCTGCGCCAAGAACAACGGCGTGGCCGGCCAGGGCAAGAGCAATCCCACCTTCGTGTTCAAGGACCACGCCATCGTCGAATACAACGGACAGGTCTATGACCCGTCCTATGGCCTGGACGTGCATCCCACCGTGCTGTCGTGGGAAAAGGCCGCCATTGCCGGCATGGGCCACATTCCCGTGCCCGTGCTGGCGGCCGCCTGGCACAACTTCGGCGGCAACCTGCGCATTCCGGCCGAATGCAGCCGCGGATTCCTGGAGCACACCGTGGGCGGCGGACAAACCCTGGCCGCCATTGCCGCGCTGTACGGCACCACCGCAAATGCACTCTGGAACCATGCCTACAACCAGGCGCTGCGCGCGCTGCGGGCCGGCGGCATGGCCACGATTGCCGCCGGCGACACGGTGATCATTCCCCGCCGCGGCACCAACATCGCCATCCTCCGACGCGTGTGAACACGGCGCGAACCCGTATCCTGGTGATCGCCATGGCGGTCGCGAACACGCTCGCATCCGCGGGACCCGCCGCTGCGCAACGACAGCCAGAAAGACCGCCCATGAGCGCCTTGCCATTTGCCCCCCTGCCGCAACCACACGGGCCGTCGGCACAGGCCATTTCCGGTGAAGCCATCGAGGCCCTGAGCCTGCAGCCGGCCCCGGGCGGCGCGGTGCTGTTGCTGGTGTCGGACCGCCGCGGCGACGACCCCTGCGTCATCCACGTGCACGCCTTGCTAGCCGACGGCACGGCCCCGGCGTCCAGCGCCAAGCCCGTCACCGTGACGATGCAAGGCCACCTCACGCCACCGCAGATGTACCCACCCCAATGGGCCGCGGCGCCATGGCCGAATGGCGCCTGGAGCGTGGCCGTGACGGAACCCGGCGGCGCTTCCAGCCCGCTGCTGCACTGGCGGTCCGACCAGCCGCGCGCCACGGCCATGAGCCGCACCGACGTCTTCCGCGCCTTCAGCGCCCCGCGCGCGGTGCGCCACCGCCCGGGGCCACCCGCCTTCGTCGCCATCGAGAACCGGCCGGACGGCAGCAGCGTCGTGACCTTGTTCAGCCAAGGCGCCGAGGGCACGTGGACCGAACACGCGCTGGCCCAGGGCCCGTCCATCGCCGAGGCCGTGCTGCTGCCGCACGGGCAAGGCTGGCTGCTGCTGCACAAGACGGCCGACGGCGCGGGCGCGGCCGAAGCCACCCGGTCAAGGCCCCGCCGCCCCATCGGCGAAGCCACGCTGGGCCAGGTGCACGGCCAGCGACTCGATGCCCAATTCAAGCCGGTGGCGCCGCCCTTCCTCCTGACCCCGCCGGGCGCCGCGCCGATGTACGAGTTCGACGCCGACCTGGCCGGTGAACAGTTCGTGGTGCTGGGCACGACCCCGTCGGGCTACAGCCTGGCGCAATGGCGGCTGACGGCCGAAGAGATCGTGCTGGAGAAGCACGCCGACGCCACCCTGGCCGCGCCCACAGGCGCCCCTTCGGTGCTGCTGCAGGCGGGAGCGGTGCACGCGGCCCTGGTCGAAGGCATCGGCACGGCAGCGGGGCGGGTGGTGTACGGCCGGTGGTGATTGGATTGGCCACAGGCGGCCGCCGGGCTGCGAGTCAAGAAGACGCCCTCCGCGAGACCTGCGGGGCGGATCCCACCCACGCGTCACGCCCGGCCTGCGGCAGCCGTCCCGGGCGAGGCTGCAGCCAACGGCGCGGATCTCGGGCCGCTCATGGCCGCTCATGGCCGCTCATGGCGCTCATGGCCGCCCCAAGCCCGGCAGTCCGTGATCCTGAAAGCGGCGCCACTTCTGGATGGCGTAGCGAAGAAGGCCGGGCGGCGCCTTCTTGAAGGCCTCGTCGAACAGAAAGTATTCGGGATCAAGAGCGCGCCCACCCGGCTCATGAACGACTGTCCTTCCCCGAATCGCGTACTTGATGCCCCGGTGGAAGACCATCAGCTTCTGCGCAATCGGGTCCAGGCCGCCGAAGCAGTCC